>JACZXR010000465.1 GCA_022571535.1 Deltaproteobacteria bacterium
CCCCCTGCAGGACCCAGATGGGAATCCTGGAAAGCGGTGAGCTTAGACTTGAACAAAATAACGCGCACCCTTGTCTTGCCTCCTGGGACTCCCCCCGACCGTGTGGCAACTCTGCGTACGGGTATTATACGCATGGCCAAGGATCCCAGATTTGTTGCCCGCTGGGAAAAGATATTCGGCCAAGATTTAGCCCCCCTGCTAGTATCCCCTGAAGAAGGGGAGAGGATAAAAAACGCAGTTATGAAATCGGCACCATGGCAGGAATTTCTGAGGAAGTTTGTTTGGGGATAACGAAGGGGTAAAATAAAGGTCCCGGCGCTTACTGCACTTGGAACAAATTTCGGTTGCTTGATTTTCTGTGAATGAGATAGGAGCGGTTCGCTTTCAATCCCGTTCTTGAGGTGACAGGATCCTCTCTGGCCCACCGAATCGAATCAGAGCAAGCCTGTTGCTTGCGGTCTTCTAAATCAGATAGTCCGGTATCCTGGGGGGGTTAGAATGCCCCCCCTCTGTTTGACCACCGTGTTCTTCCCTCCTGAGTGACAAAGTTACTGTTCCGTTTAGGACGATAAAAATGTGGTTCTTGGCGGATAGGGTGAGTAGGAGTTTTTCCTTCCGTCTCTGTAGTCGTTAAGGGTGAATTTATGAGATCGGCTTGGGAAAGGACCTAAGTTAAGCATCATTGCTCCAGGCGCCTTCTCCAGGACCTATAGACCTAAACTGGCATCGTTGACAAGGACGGTCAGTGGAAATAGAATTTATCAAATAGTCGGAACCGGAGGGGTGTTATGGCTAAGGACATGCGACTGTGGATCAATCAGTTGGAAGAGGCTGGTGTGCTGGCGCGTATAGAAAAACCGGTTGATCCCCGCACGCAGATGGGGGCATTGCTGTGGCAGGCACGAGACCGTGCATTGTTCTTTGAAAGTTTGACGGGATTTCCAGGGTGGCGCTGCCTTGGCCAGGCACCGGGCGATATCCAGATGGCACCCCTGGCTTTCGGGTGCCGGCGCAACGAAATGATTCCGGAGTATGTCCGACGGGTGGATAAGCTCGGGACCACTCGACTGGTGAAGACTGGACCGGTAAAAGACAAGGTAATGATCGGAGATCAGGTGGACATCACGAAGATGCCGATCCATCAGGCCGGCGTTCGCGACGGTGGGCCCTATATTGCTTCCGGAATGATGATCGGGAAGAACCCTGACACAGGTGCTCGGAACATGAGCTTTCACCGACTCCAGATGAAAGGACCCAGGAAAACCGGGGTTTTATTTTACCCGCGGCACAATTGGCTGAATTTCCAGAAGTACGAGAGTAACGGCAAGTCCATGCCGGTGGCGATCGTCATCGGGCATCACCCGATGTACTATTTCGCCGCATCTACAACCACCGACTACGGCGTGGACGAACTGGAGATTGCATCGGCTCTTCTTCAGGAGGAGGTGGAATTGGTAAAGTGCGAGACAGTGGACATCGAGGTGCCCGCCCACGCAGAGATAATCATTGAGGGAGAGGTCCTGCCGGAGGTGCGCGAGGAAGAGGGGCCATTCAGTGAGTTCCAGGACTATTACTTGGCCGCTGCTGGAAAGAATCCGGTCCTTCACGTTACCGCCGTCACCATGCGCGGTGACGCGATTTTCAAGAATGTCCAAAACGGCACTGAGGTGGAAGGCTGCGTTTATCACAAGGTACCGATGTCGGGTCAGATTTTTCGGCGAGTCCGCACGGTGGGAGGCTTTGCCGATATCAAGAATGTGCTGGTGTTGCCGGGTATTTTCAGCGTTGTCATACAAATGAACCCGCGTTACTACGGTGAGGCAAGGAATGTCCTGATGGCCGCCTTGTCTGGTGAGTACCAGCATCCCAAGATAGCGATAGCCGTCGATGAGGACGTGGACATCTTCAATTATGCCGAGGTGATGTATGCGATCTCAACACGGGTGAATCCCGAAACAGACATCGTTACCATACCCGGCACTAAAATTCATGCTATGGATCCATCGTGCCCTGAAATAGGAAAACCAGGGGCCCCCGGCTGGCACCGGCTTGGGGGTAAGCTCATGATCGATGCTACGAAACCACCGGAGTGCGACCCGGCGCGGCGCTTTGAGTTCGAGCGTCTTCGTCCCATGGGTGGAGACAAGGTGCGCCTGGAGGACTTCCTTCCGGAAGGTTCCCCCCCGCTCCGCCCTCCCGCTATTGCAATTGCCAAGCTTTAGAATATGCCACAGAATCCTGCGCCTGGATGTTCTGGTCAGGAGATGTGCACCATATCCATGCCTTGCCTTTACCCCGTACCACCTCTCGAGCCCTCGACCTGTCTTCGACCCTGAGGCTCAGACCCGAAGGGAGCTCGGGCCGCCTGTCGAGAGCCTCTAGGTCGAACGAAAGGTAGCCTCAAGGTCGAACGACAGAACGCCCCCGTGCGTGAGTGCAGGCATGCCCCAAAGCCACCTATGAAAGTCCGCGGTATAGGGTGTACAGCAGGTACCACCGGACGTTATTGAAGCGCTAATCGTTCCGCCTGACTAAATGCACCCAAGACAGAGTTTGCCTAAATCTGTCTAAATATGTCTGAACCAGTCCATGTTGCTCCCCATACTCTTCAAGGTTGATAACCTGACATTCCGAATGGCAGAAGCTGGAGACGACATAAAGATTGGCAAACAGTAGGAAGGGAATTTGAGAGTTGCCTCCTCGGAAGCAGGTAGAATGGGGAAGGGAATTGGTCCATAAATGTTCCAAAAATTGACAATTTCGTCCTCCTTGTACCTAATCGTGCTAACAGAAGGTCAATTGCGAAGAGCATATCCACCGTAAGCTATTGATTTATCTTGATATTTAATTGGCTTAATGTGCTGGAATGAAATTTGCCCTGTAATTAATGGATTCTTATACCCAAAGGC
>JACZXR010000466.1 GCA_022571535.1 Deltaproteobacteria bacterium
GTCGCGACAAACACCTGTTTGCAGCGTGAATCAGCAACTTACCTTTAGTATAGTTACAGACCGAAGATCCAAATGCAGTAAGTGCTGTTATATGGTGTCCAAATCCGCAAATGCCTCGATTGTTTTTTCGGATCGGGGTTAACTTTGCTGAAAAAATCACTCAGCAATCAGGTCTTAAGAACTTTGCTGAAGGCTGAACGCTGATAGCTGAAGGCTATTTATGCTGATCGCCGATTGCTGAGGGCTATTTCTTTTCTTTCACCATTAGATTCCGATAATCGTCTACCGTTGCTTCCTGTTCCGGGTGGACCACGGTTGTGGTGTCCATCTGTTCAATGACCGCAGGCCCGGCTATCCGGTGGTTGGGCTCCAGGAGGTCTCTGCTGTATATGGGGCAATTGAGGATCCCGGGATCCCTGCCGAAAAAGATCGCCCTCTCTCCGGTCCGGGCCTCTTCGACTTTTCTCCCCGTGGGTGTGGCAGGGGATAGTTTGGCGTGGGGGACCATTCCCACCGAGATGAGCCTCAGACTGACCAGCTCCACCGGCTCTGACTCCGCTTTGTGACCATGGGCCTGCTCGTGCTGGTTGTGGAAGCGATGCCGCATGAGATCCAGGTCGGTCGGTTTTAGGGGGGGCATCGGTGAGGGTACGGTCAGTTCGTACCCTTGTCCCGCGTAGCGCAGGTCCAGAAAGGGGTGCAGTACGATCTCACTGTCGACGAACCCCTCGCTACGGAGATCGCTGTTTGCCTGCGCAGTGAGTTGGGCAAAGAGACCGTTGATCTCATCGAGGTCCAGCTCTCCCAGCGAGACGAGTTTCGAGCGGACGTAGTCGTGCTTGACGTCGGACATCAGGAGCCCCAGGGCCGAGGTGACGCCGGGAGTCCAGGGGATGAGGAGTGAGGGGATTCCCAGGTCCAAGGCGATCCTGCCAGCGTGCATTGGTCCTGCGCCGCCAAAGGCCACCAGGGTGAAGTCCCGAATGTCATAGCCCCTTTGGGAAGAGACGGCCTTAATGGCCTCCTCCATTTTGGCATTGATGATTTTCAAGATCCCCTCAGCGGCTTCCTGTAGACTCAGGTCAAGGGGACGAGCGATTTTTTCTTCTACCAGCCTTTCCGCCTTGGTCTTGTTGAGTTTCAGGCGTCCGCCGAGGAAATGGTCCGGGTTTAGAACTCCCAGGATCACGTTCGCGTCCGTAATGGTCACCTCTTCTCCGTTGTAGTCGTAGCAGATCGGGCCCGGATCGGCCCCTGCGCTGTCGGGTCCGACCTGAAGAGCGCCCACGGAATCGATCCGAGCGATGGTCCCTCCACCGGCGCTCACCGTATGGATGTCGAGCATGGGAAGGCTGATGGGGCGCTGGTTGATCTTGCCCTGGGTTGTGATGACCGGAGTCCCTTCATGGATCAAGGCGACGTCGCAACTAGTTCCGCCCATGTCAAAGGTAATGATGTTTTTAATCCCCGCTCCCTGGCTGATGCAGAGGGAGGCAATGACCCCTCCAGCCGGGCCTGAGAGGACTGTTGCTACAGGGACCTTTCGGGCGGTCTGAAAGGTAGAGACGCCACCATTGGACTGCATAATGTAGAGCTTCGGGGTGGTTATCCCCATTTTCCTCAGCTTCTCTTCTAGATTTCCGAGATAACGGCTCATAGTGGGTGCAATGTAAGCGTTGATCACCGTCGTGCTCATCCGGTAAAACTCGCGTATCTGGGGAAGAATCTCGCAGGAAAGTGAAAGGTTCACCTCGGGGAACTCCTCTTTGACGATCTCTTTGATCTTGAGCTCGTGGTCCTGGTTGAGGAAGGAGAAGAGCAGGCAGACGGCGACGGACTCCACCTTTTTCGTCTTAAGATTTCGGATGGCCTGAAGTGAAGACTCTATGTCCATAGGTCTCAGGACTGCGCCGCGGAAGTCGATCCTCTCGGGTATCTCTTCGGTGTAGTAAGGTGTGGCGAGAAGGCTTGGTTTTTCAAAGAAGAGGTTATAGGTTGCCGGACCGTAGCCCCGGCTCTGCTCCATGACCTCGTAGATGCCGCGGAAGCCTTCGGTGACAAGGAGGCCGGTCCTGGCGCCTTTCTCTTCGAGCAGGGTATTGGTCCCTACGGTAGTACCGTGGGAGAAAAAGGAGATGTCCTTTGCCTCGACTCCCTTTTCGAGAAGCTCACTGATGCCGTTGAGCACTGCCTGAAAAGGCTGTTTCGGGGTGGAGGGGACCTTGGTGATGGTGATCTCGCCCCGTTCCTCGTTAAAGAATACGAAGTCGGAGAATGTCCCTCCCGTGTCCACTGCGACGCGATATTTGGCCATGGTTTTCTGGCTGTACCATTATTTGTCAGGGGGTTCAACTTAGCTGGTGAGGGAGCAGGGGATTGTGTGGTGGGGGTTGATTATTGGGTAACCCCGCGGCTTGCCGCGGGCACAAAACCGATGGGGTATCCAAAGGGGAGAAGCGGTAGCTCTTCCCTTTGGTCGACCACGGGGTTCAAACCCCGTGGTTGATATAACTTGATTCCAGGGTTTGACACGATCGACACTTCTTTGTACAGATTTGATCAAAAGATCTTGCAGGCAATTTTTTTGAAAGGGGTGATTGTATGATTGAAGGGCTGAAAGACAAGGTGGTGATTGTCACAGGAGGGGGACACGGCATCGGCAAGGCCTACTGCCTGGGTTTTGCTCGGGCAGGGGCGCGTGTGGTGCCAGCGGATATCGACGGCCAGTCTGCAAGGCAGGTCGTCTCAGAGTTATCGAAGGTGACGGAAGCCGGGGCATTGGCCATTACGGTTGATGTCTCCGACGAGAAGTCCACTAAGCAGATGGCGGCGAAGACGCTTGAAACCTTTGGAAGGATCGATGTCCTGATCAATAATGCGGCCATCTTTGCCACG
>JACZXR010000467.1 GCA_022571535.1 Deltaproteobacteria bacterium
TCTCCGCGCTAGATTGGAACAGAGAGAATTTAACGTCATGTGCGCCTACAGCGGCTCGCAGGCCCTTGCTGGCTTAGAAAAGCAAAAGCCGGACCTTATTCTTCTCGACATCATGATGCCTGAGATGGACGGCTTCGAGGTGTTGAGACGACTCAAGGCCGCTCCAGAAACTTCGTCCATTCCCGTGATCTTGCTATCGGCACTAGACCAGCTCAAGGATATTTCGACAGGCTACGAAATAGGGGCCGATCATTACATCACGAAGCCCTTCACAAATACTCATCTGATGACGGTCATCGATCATCTCTTGAGTGGAGATAAACGCCATTCTGTAGAATGCCTGTAGGAAGGTCAATACGTTAAAGTCTAGGACAAGGGAGGGATCCACCAGAAACTGTCTAAGGAGGTAGACGATGAACTGCAAAAGGTGCAATGAAAATAAGGCCAGATACCGCGTTTTTACCGACATAATGAATCTTGAGGTGTGTACGTCCTGCGGCATCAAAGCCCTGGAATTAGGGCTTGCGGTTGAAGAACTCCCCAGATTGCCATTCGATCATCAGCCTGGCGACATAAAAGAAAGTCACGATCATGTAGGTGCTTGAACAAGACGGCTAACTTACTGGACGGTGATCTTTCCTAGCCTGGATTTCCATGGAAACCCATTGGCCTAAGGGCTGGCGGGTTTTTGAGGCCCCTGGTAGCTGGTTAGCCTAACCGGCAGGTTGTTCCACCAGGGAACAGGTACAGATTCTTGGATGAGGTTTGAGGCAAGGATGATGGGCAGGTGTGAGCGGCGGTGAAAGCTGACCTCGATATTACGATCGGTGATCTTGACGTCGGCGGGCATATCGATCAGATCCCTGAAGATATGTCGAGCCTGCGCCTCGGAGTACCCACGCATGCGGCGTGCCAGCAGGCGATACAGGCCGCTGGCAATCACAAGCAGGGTCATGTCGAAATCAATCTTCAAGCCGACCGACGACGAAAGAGCGTCCATATGAAAGAAGCGTACCGCGTCCGAGAGGGCGTTCTCGATCAGCATCCGCTGTGCGTAACGGGTGATGAGCTTTTTAGCGGACGTCTGCTGTTGGTTCGTGAGAAGAACGGTGGGCTCGTCGTGCCCGAGATCCTTTATGTATAGCTGTCGGAACTGGCGGCCGGCCAGGTGGATCTTCTGTTCGTAGACGCGGGGAAAACGATACTTGCGCGTGAGCACATCCAGCTCAATGACTCTCCATGCGGAACGTGGGAGCAAAGCGATTTCCTTCAGGATCCGGGGCGAACGTCGTCGCAGTGTAATGAAATGGATGTGCATCTCGTCGAGTCGCGCCAGATGGGCATACGTTGTGAGCCGTGAATCGAATACAAGGTGGCGGGGAAGTTCGCCGTGGTTTTGTTTCCAGAAGGAGATGAAGCGGAAAATCTCTTCTGCCTCTTCGCCTTTGCGAAGATCGGCGTTGGAGTAGCAGAAGGCTCGGCCCTCGGCATCCTGCGCCAGAAAGACCAGAACGCTGGGCTGGCGGCGGCTTCGGGCCGAAACGTAGTGGCGCTCTACGGTGGGCACTTCGCCGTAGTAGGGCACGGAGTGGAAGTCGAGATTGAACGACTCGCCGGTGAAAAGAGCGGACTTCGAGCTCTGTTCATGCCAGGCAGCAAGAAGCCGAGTGGTTCTGGCCGGAGTGATTCTCGAAGAGTATTCCGACAGGTAGCTTTTCTTCGGGATGGCATTGAGTCCCGCAAACAAAGCGAGTCCCTCGTCGGCTGCCAGCGCCATGACATGACTCTTGTGTCGGATCGACCAGAGTTTCAAGGCCAGGCAGGCCCGAAGGGCATGTTCAGCCGGAATCATCTTTGATCCAGGCAGCTGAGCCGCGACGGCCAGCTTGGCTGCGTTGAGCCTGACAAGGTCAGGGATAAAAAGGAAAAGTCCGCCGCAGCGGGTTGTGAACGATCGCGGCTCCAAAGAAAACTGCCTGACATCGGCTACCGCTTCGATCGTGGGGCGGGGATAACCGGGGCGCTCTTCGTCCATACGTCGCGGCAGCGGGGCGAATCCTTCGTCTTTGAGCACCTCCCGGACAGCCGTCGGACTCAAGGGGTAGTTTCGTTCCTTCAGGATCTGGCTAATCTCATAAACCGAATGGTTTTGCTTGCGCAGACTGACGAGCAGGTCACGAGCTACGGACTTCTTGGGTTGCGACTTTGGCCCGCGGCGGGCAGAGACGAAGAAGACCGGGTCCGGATCCCGCCGGAAGTGATGACAGAGGACATGAAACGAGCCGATGGTGTAGCCGAACTGGCGGGCGACCTCTTTCGGGGGGCGAGCATCGACGAAATAGGCTCGTAGGGCTTCATAGATGCGTTGTTTGGAACTACTAGGTTCGAGAAAAAACCGGCGGGATTCACTTAGGTCTTTAGGTACGCCGATAGCCACACGTGCATGGTATTACCTACAACATATGGTGTCAAGCTCTTTTTGTGAGCCACAACATGAGGTACCGACTAAATGCATCAGATACGGTATAATTCTCATGGAGCTGACTGTTGTGCGAGCCCGAGCGCACCTACGTGAAAACGGATTGTATGAGCATGTATCTCATCATTAGGCGTACCATATAACTAAGAAAAGAGACGCCGTTGGGAGAGTGGACACGAGAGCGATCCAACAGAAAAAGGGACATTTTGCAGGGGTCAACAGGCGAGCAAGAGAGTGGTAGGATGACTTGGCCTTAGGCGAACCCTGCTCCGTGGAAATCCAGGCTAGCTACGCTCTTAACAGTCGCGCGTGCGTGATTTCTCTTTTCAGAACCGGCCGGACCTGTGAGGCATTCAAGGTAGCGATGGCTACCGTTTCGCCGTGTAGCGTTAGAAACTCCACCTCAAACGC
>JACZXR010000468.1 GCA_022571535.1 Deltaproteobacteria bacterium
GCCCGTCCTTCATTTTGGGGCAGAAAGTATCCGATAACGGCCTATCTCTATTTGGCCTCACATCACACTGGAAGCCTTACAATGTTGGGGGGAGGCTTTCTCTTACTTCTTAGCTTGCTCTTCTAGTCCTAAAACAAGCGTGGATTTTCCCGCGACGGTAATTCGTCACAAAAATCGCCGCGGCGTCTGTTCGAACGTCTAACATTTCGATCAAAATCACATACATCCAAGGTTAAAACGCGTTTCCAGCTGATATCTGCTCACGAGTACGCATTCTTTGTCTGTTTTGACACCCTTTGCGCGTTATTCCACAGCCTTCGCACCTATGATGCGGACAACATTGGTGAGCATCCTCGCAATCAGCTAAACTTGAGCCGCTTGATGTACGCGAACGTTTCAATAAACGTTGCCAAATGTTCACTGTAGGTCAAAATCCGATAGACCAGGTGCCGACCTGTTACGAGAACCTGACAGGGAATCTGAACGTAACTCAATAGAAACCGCTTGAACTCCATCCGTAGGATGTCCTTCTTCTTGCTTTTGATCTGAACCATCAGGCCGTACCAAGCCTTCAGATTCCATGCCAGGGCAGCAATAACCATGTACGCCCAGTTCGAAAGCAAATCGCTCGACGGCATCCTCAATGCATGTACTCCGCTTTTCAATTGCCCAATCACGTTCTCCTGATTGCACCGACCGTTCGCCAAAAGCACGATCTCCCGCTTCGATTTGCTCCGGTTGTTGGTAATGTAGAAAAAATAACGGATATCATCGAACAGCACCTCCTCGCCCTTCTCCACGCTCAGGTTCTTGCGCACCACGACCATGCGATAGGTGTTCCGACATTGGGTCGGCCGATAATCGAATTCAGCCACCTGCTCGCTTACCAGCCGGATGTTTTCATACCCCCGTTCCCGAATGATCTGTTCTTTGATCCGCTCAGCACGACACCGAGTCCGGGTCTTCACCTTATAGCGCACGGGCCGCTCGAGCCCTTTCCAGGCCTTGTGCGGTAACTCCTCCGCCCGTTGGATCAGATTGCGATAGGCATTATACCCAAAGAGAAACTGGACTCTCTCGTTCCAACGATCAAAATTCTTGGTCAAGGAAAAATCCGTGTCTCCTCGGATCCAGACCTCCTTGAACACTCCTTCCACCTGGGCGATGGCCCGGTCCATCCACGGGGCTGCCCCATCCGACGACGTCTGATTGCCGGAGCGATTCACTATGTAAAGCACTTCGTTGGTATTAGCCAGCGATAGAATCAAGGGGGCATAGCCCCAATCTCCATTGTAGGCGATGTCCATCCCTCCCTTACACTCTCCCCCTGTCTCCCCGATCGTCCCATCCGCATCAATGATCGCCTCCTTACGAAATGATCGGCTCTGCTTCCCCCATACCTTGCGCCGCCTGTCATTGATCGCCTCTTGCAAGGCCAAAAGGCTGGCCTCGTCAAATCGCCGTAGAAAGTCTCCCGCTGTGGTCGGATCCGGGATACGCTCGGCTGCCAGACCATTCAGGTAGGTCTCATCGTTGCGTAACCGCTCGATGTCTTCCAGACACCTCCCCCCCGTTAGAACGTTGTAGGCCATGTTTAAAACGTGATCCGATTCAAAGTAAGGTACATGAAACTTCAATAGCTTCACCCGCTCGTTGATCACCCGATCCAGCTTCAGCCTGCGAACCAATGTGTGTATAGCTCCCACCCCACCGTATCCAATTGCTCGCACACGTTCGCTCATCTCATAAACAACGTTGGAAGCTTGAAACATCGGTTTCGGTTGATCTTCGTAGGTCTTTCTCTCAAGGCGTTTCTCCAGACCGCTCTTGCCTTTGGATAGAATTTCGTGGTCTAATTGCTTCACTTGAAATGTGCTCCTTTCGGGTATTGTGTCGTTGTGTCAACACGCATTATAGGCTGTATTGGAGCGCATTTCAGGTCTTTCCTTGCCAAACTAAAATTTAATCCCGCTGGTTTAAGGACTAGAGCGCTGGCTCTGCTCGCGCACTCCGATTTATCCCCCCTTCCCCAACCTCTGTCGATCAAGTTCCAGACGAGCCAGGAAAGTAACCAGCGGGTGTATCCCAAGCCCCAGCATGTCCTCCTCGCCAAGGTTAACCAGCACAATCTGTTCCGGGGCCGACAGATTCTGCATGGCCGCATAGGCTTTGGGGTCTGCCAAATACCGCTCCCTTTCCTCCGGGTTGTTGGCTAACCGGTGCAGCGCCTCGGTCAAGGCCACCCTCTCAGGGTGAATCTCTGGGTAATGCGGCTTTTCGGAGGGTGGTTCCACCTCAGCATACCAAGCCACGGTCCCGTAAGTATGGTGCCAGGAGGGCTCCAACGAGGTCAGATCAGGCCGTCGTTCGGCCAACATCCCAGCAGCTATCGCCCATGACCTCAGCTCTACGTTACCCGTATCGTCCAGCCGCCGGTCGTCAAAGGCGAGCAAAGCACGCAGATGGCCGCACTCGATCTCGGCCATCAGTTTTTTATCAAATGCAAGGTCGGGATTCCCATATCTTTTTGTACCCGGAAAGTGAGAGAGCCCACCACTGGCCACCACCACGGCGCGTACGCCGATCACTGCGAGCCCTCGTGCAATGGCCTGACCCAGCGCATAGCAGCGCTCCATACGCGGTTGTGGAGGAATGTAGGAATTGATGTAGAGCGGAATAATCGGACCTTTGACCCCAAGAAAGGTCAGCGGGATACCGAAGGCGTAGTCAATGCCGGCAGTGCTGGAAAAAGCCGGATCGAACTGCTCGTCCTGGAGGTAGCGAATCAGTGCGGTCGACACCTCACTGGCGACCTGATAACGGAACTCAGTGCCCGCAAAGGACCCGCGCGCCTCCCGCCCCCGGTGGAAGGTAAAGGGCGGTACACAG
>JACZXR010000469.1 GCA_022571535.1 Deltaproteobacteria bacterium
CAAACCCGCTCAAAGGGGGAGTGATCGAATTGCATAGGGCGTATAAGCCCTTGATGATGCCGATCTGCGTCAAGGTGATTCCCACTGCCAAGCCGTAGAGTGTGAGAAAAACGCTTCCTATCAGGTGCAAAAGGTTAAGGAACAGAGCAACCACCACGACGGAAGCCATCTCAGGCTCTGCGACCGCCCTTAGGGAATTTCGAAGGCTCGTGAAGGCCGACGGATCTGGCCTGTTTTCCTGGTGATCCAAAGAATAGGGTCTCCTACGGAAGATAACGAGGACAGCGGCACACAGGAGTGCCAGAAAGGCTGCGGTCTGGAAGGGGGCGGGATATCCGAACCGATCGGCAATGGTCCCCGCCAGAAGTGATCCATTGGAATGACCGACGGCCAGGCATCTCATGGTGATGCCCATGGCATGGTGTCGGTTTTCATTTTGGGGTAAGGCTTCAACGAAGAAGGCCAAGTAGAGAGTTGTCGCTGCACCGAGGGCAAATCCGTTCACTGAATGGATCAGGGCAATAATAATAGAACAGTGAGGGTATATAGGAAATTGCACAGTCCGATCACCAAAAGCGCCATGACGATTAGCAACCGTGCTCGGGCGGCTCTGTAGGCAAGACCCGTGGGGATGCGCGCCGCCAGTGCAAGAAAGGGTCCCAGTGAGATCAAAGAGCCAATAGCAACGACCGGGAATCCCAGATCTTGCAGAAAGGGGGAGATGGCCAGGAATACGGCGCTTTGCTGTGCAGTCAAGGCGATAACCGGGAGTGAGAGTTTGAGCGTACTTCCTATCATGGCCTCGACTACGGAGAGCGATGGAGCCCGTTGGCGTCTCTACTGCCAAGCGGAGGACTCAAACCGTTCCATTTTGATACTATTTTGTCATCTTGCTAACCTTAAGGGAAATCCTGATTACCTTCCCAGTGCGCTTGAAAGTCCATTATTTATAAGAGGTTACATCATCGTCGTGGCGGATTCAGATTTGGCACAATATTAGCAACCGATCACTTTGGCGAAGATGGCGTCTGTCAGTTCATATATGGAAAAAATTCCTAAAAAAGCGCAGCTTGCCTTAGCCGGCTTCTATCTCACCTATAGAATGGTTGAGGACTTGATCAACCAGTGGCTTGAGAATAGGCGCTCTAGGGACCCTCGGGACAGGCATGCTAAGACCGAGCTGGTCTATGCGCGGAACCTTGCTATCTGGGAGAAGACGTTAGGGGTGGAACATCCGCATGTGGCTCTGGGCCTTAACAATATGGCCGAGGCATACCGTGCCCAGGGCAAGTTTGCTGAGGCAGAGCCGCTTTACCAACGGGCACTCGAGATCTATAAAAAGAAGCTGGGTCCGGAGGACCCAAAGTTGGCAATGGTACTGTGGAATCACGCTTACCTTTTATGGGAGACGAAGAGCTACGTCGAGGCGGCAAGAATTGGAGTGCGAGCCATGGAGGTCAAGGCCAAGCACGCACGATAAGGTCCCGAGCTCACTCTCACAATGGACTCCCCCTCTCTTCGGGTTCACCGAAGCATCCCTTTTATCCCATCCTGTCCCAACGCTCAATCAGCACGGCTCCTGAACGGTATCTCACGGCCCGCATACAGGACTGGGTGGTCTTTTTCGGTACTGGATTGTTAGGTAACCCCGCGGCTTGCCGCGGGCACAAAACCGATGGGGTATCCAAAGGGGAGAATCGGTAGCTCTTCCCTTTGGTCGTCCACGGGGTTCAAACCCCGTGGACGATACAACTTGATTCCTGATCATGTGGACTTGAATTCCAGGATGTGGTACGCGAGTTTACGTCCTAAATTATTTTGGAGGTAACAATGAGCCCTCTAGACCAAGAGGCGGAAAAGGTCCTGGATCTCATCAAGGAAAAAGAACTGGTGGATCTGGCGATCACCATGGGCAATATACAAAGCCCCACCGGATATGAAAAATATATGACGGAATTTTGCATGAATTGGCTCGGGACCAATGGTTTCAGGGCCATCGAGCAGACGATCTCTGAGGGAAGAAGCAATGCGATCGGGATTCTCAAAGGAGCGGGGAGAGGATACTCCCTTCTCTTCAACAGCCATATGGACTCCGAGCAGGGTAGCGTGGAGGAAGTTCTGCGTAGCGAGATGGTAAAGGCATCACCACCTGTGGCCTGGGTGGACGGAACAAGGATTTTCGGCAAGCAGGTTCAAAATGACCGAGGACCGATGGCCTGTTTCTTGGTGGCTGCCAAGGCAATCAAGGAGGCAGGAATCACACTCAAAGGTGATTTGATTCTTACAATGGTTGTTGGCGAGATAGGCAGTGGACCCATCGATGAATTTCAGGGGCCCCGTTACGCCGGCAAGGGATTGGGAAGCCGGCATGCCGTGACCCACGGCATCGTTGCCGACTATGCCCTTGTGGCCGAAACTACGGATTTTGGTGTCACGTGGGTGGAGACCGGCGCAGGATACTATAAGATCACACTGGAGGGTGTGGGACTTTACACCCCGAGATCCTACAGACCGGATCTCATCGAGGAGCATCCCAATGCGATAGTCAAGATGGCCAAGCTTATTCAGGCCCTCGAGGACTGGGGACGGGACTATGAGAAACGCTATACTTATATATCCCCCGCAGGCAAGGTAGTTCCCAAAGTAAATATTGGGGCAATTCGTGGTGGAACTCCTTACAACCCGAGTCGGACCTGTAAGGAGTGCAGCATCTATCTGGATGTGAGAATACCCGCCCCCGTAGACCCGCTCACGGTACAGGAAGAGTTAGTGGAGGTAATCAAACGCCAGGGCCTGGGCGGGGAGCTGGACCCCTATATGATCAGGAAGGGATACGAGGGAAAGAATGTAGAGCGGCTAGTGGAGTCGATCAAGGAGGCCCACCGCCG
>JACZXR010000470.1 GCA_022571535.1 Deltaproteobacteria bacterium
GAAAAACTCCCCGTTTACCCTTCGACAAGCTCAGGGCGAACGGGGCAGGTGTTGAAAACATTGCAGATTTTTCGTTCATGTGAGCCCGTCGAAGCATGAAAAATCGTTTTTCCGCACCCTGCTAGAGACAGGATTAAAAGAAATCTTCCGCGCTGCTGGAGTTACCAACCACGCATGGGTGTATGACCCAAGTCCTCAGCCGCGAAAGATTAGTAAGTGGAGCGTTAAACGGATTTTTGTATTAGCAGAAGGGGCTGGAGGGGATAAGCCAGCTCCCACGAAGGCCCCGCCGGCGCCAACGGAGAGTCCGAAGGAACCGCCTACAATCAGCGACAAGAAGGAATTCGGTCCAAACCGTGAGACCTATTTTGACGCCCGCTCCAATCGCTTTGTGGAGGTGGTGGCGCGGGAGGTGCTGGTTAGGTTCAGGAAAGAGCTATCGGACGAGGAGATCGAGGAGACAATCCAGAGCTTGGAAGCCCAAGTACTCAGCAAGCACGAGAAACTCCGGTTGTATCACCTCAAGATTCCTCAGAGTGTGTCAGTCTGAAATTTTATTAACGCGAATCAAGCGCACCCTGCCCTCATCCATATCGAACCCAATTACCTGGTTTCGCCGATGGCTACTGAAGTGGTTCCAGACGATCCGCTTTTCGAGAGTCAGTGGGCACTTGAGACAATCGACGCCGCGAAGGCCTGGGAGGTGACAACAGGAAATCAAAGCGTAATAGTTGCAGTGATTGACGCCGGAATTAATGCCAACCACCCGGATCTAAGCGGAAAAGTTGTCCCTGGGCGCAATATCATCAAGCAGAACAACGATACCTTAGACGATCACGGCCACGGCACTGCTATGGCCGGAGTCATCGCGGCTGCTACAAACAACACTATCGGGATGGCCGGCTTATGCTGGGAATGCCGCCTTATGCCTGTGAAGGTCCTCGATGCTTTCGGAGTGGGAACCTATGCCGATGTAATTGAAGGGATCTTGTGGGCAGCGGACAATGGAGCACGCATACTGAACTTGAGCCTTGGTGGCTATGTTTACTCCCAGTTGATGGCCGATGCCGTGGACTATGTCTATGCCGCCGGGGCTGTTATCGTTGCTGCTGGCGGGAACGAAGATACGAGTGATCCTCTATATCCGGCCGCCTATCCGAACGTGATCGGCGTATCGGCAACCGATCTTGGCGATTCAGACTGGTCTCCATCTAATCAGGGCGCTTACATCAAGCTTTCAGCACCCGGGGCGGGAGTTCTAACCACCGCCTTGAATGAAGACTATACAGTGACCACAGGTACCTCTCTTTCCGCAGCCCACATCTCAGCTGTCCTAGTTTCCAGCCTTCAAGTAATCGGTCTTGACCTTGTAGCGGCCAATGACCTCGCTGCCACAGTTGAGACAGGCAGAAAAAGATCCCACCAAGCTGAAAGGGTAACCACGTATCAAATCGTGAGCACCTCATTGAACATACAGGCGTAAAACGATGCCCAGGATACGGTAGATGATGTCCTGTCCAATGTGCACTGGACTAGCGGTGATGGCGACAGATTTCGTAACTCCCTTGTGTATCTGACCGTAGAGCAACAAAAGGAGATTTTTCACACTCAGATTCCAGCCATGAATCGTGGGGAAATCGTAGTGGAAACAGACAGTCCACCGTTCTGAGTAATGGATTTTACAATAATTTGTCAGCTAAGATCTCACTAATTTCACAAAAGCGGCGGTCCACATCGGGACGCCGTTTTCTTATCTGGGAGCGCGTAGGACGCATTTAAATAGCTCATTAATTGAGTCCTAGAGTACTTATTCTCGGTGTCGGCCCAGTAATTGGGCAGAAAACCACGCTAATTTAAACCTGTGGACTCCCGTAGTATCCTCCTCTCTGAAACTACACCAATCACAGAGGAGGAATTACTATGCGTCGAGTCATTATAAGGTTCTTACAGAATCTAGAGGTTGAGAAGAACGCCAGCCCCGCCACAATAGCAGCCTACCAGCACGATCTCAAAAAGTTTCACGAATACCTAGTCCAACAAATGGGCGATAGGTTTCTTCCAGGGGATGTTTCCCGAGATCATATACGGAATTACATGGTTTGGCTGGCACGGGTGGGCCATCAAGCCCCCAATGGTCCTTCCGCGCGTACCCGAAAGCTGGGGGCTATAAGATCCTTTTTTCGATATTCCCATCATGAAGGGCTGGTAAGGGATAATCCGGCGGACGATATTTCGATTCCCAAAAACAACTCCGGGGAGATGCGGTCTCTGTCTGAGGAGGAGTGCAAGCGAGTTCTGCAAGCAGTGGAATCGAATCCAAGCCCTTTCAGACGGATACGGGATCGGGCTCTACTTGCTACATTCCTTCTAACTGGAGCCCGGCTTGGAGAGCTGGTCAGATTAGACATAGGAGACATCGATCTGCGCCAGGGGACAATCAGGTTACTACGAAAGGGTGGAGAAATTCACATGCTCCCGCTGGCTGACTCGGCAAAGGAGGCTCTTAAGGGTTACTTAACGGGGCGCAGACGCCGGACCAAGACAAGAGCCCTGTTTATTTCATGTCGTAATCGAAGAATCGCTCCAAGTACTATCTGGCGTCTGGTTAAAAGCTATTTCAGAAAGGCACGCATCAAGGCAGACGGTATGGGTCCCCATGCCCTTCGCCATACGTTTGCGACTCTTCTTCTAAACAAGGGGAAAAATCTCAGAGTCATTCAAGTACTCATGAGCCATAAGAGTCTGGCCACTACGGCTCGATACCTTCATACCAGGAGTGAGGAGCTTGTATCTGCGGTCAACAGCCTACAACTTCGCGAAGATCCTATTGCCGCAAAGGAGGCAGTAAGGCCGGATAACATCATTG
>JACZXR010000471.1 GCA_022571535.1 Deltaproteobacteria bacterium
AGGTCACTTCTATAAGACACAGCAAAAGGTAAACCCCGTACCACGGACTTACGTCCGTGGCTTTGGGGCGCTGCCCTTACAGGGAGGTCGGAACATTCACCCCGTTCCAACCGTGTTGGATAGGGGACGTATCGTTTTATCACGACGGAGTTGGAACGGGGTTCATCCCCGCGCTTACCCCGATCCGACCAACAAGAAGAACCTAAATGCATTTTTGGGCCGAGTGTTTAAACCCCAACGTCTTATCCCAGTTGTTCAAGCCGGATCGGGGCTTACGCACGGGGCGTTCTGTGGTACGGGGTAAAAGCTCCAATTGGAGCGGACGAAATAAAGAGCACTCCTCTCGCCCTTGGCGCTGGTGTCAGCTGAAGTGAGACCGTTGGGGAGGGGGTTGCTCATTTTTGGCGAGTGGTTCCGCCCGAAGATGGGAGATGATATCTCCCGCTTTTTGTAGGTAGTCTGCCATCACCATGAGCACCGTCGACACGGGTTGCTCACGACCGCCGGCAGAGTCCATCAACTCGTCCAGACCCATTGAGTAAAGTGTAGTCGGTGAAAGAGAGGTGATCGTGCTGTACTGAGGTTTACCCTGGATAACACTTATGACCCCCACAACTGCACCGGGCCCGACATCGTTAAGATAGACGGGCTTTCCATTCACCTCGCGCGTCGCCCGTACCGTTCCTGATTTAATGATATAGAACTTTTGAACCGGCTCCTCTTCCCGCAGGATGACGCTGCCGGTTTCGAAGCAAACCAACTTGTGTTTCACCCGTGCGATCGCCAGATCTTTCTGGATATAGGCATAGATCCCTCGAATGATCAGGCCGACGGAGGCACCGATCACTACGCCTAGGCCGTTGGCGTAGGCGTCCCGCAGGTCAAACATCCGACCCGTCTTAACCTGTAGGAACTCGATGGCCAAACCTACGCCCACTAACCCGACCAGAACCGGAGTGAAGAGGATGGGTCGAAGAGCGAGGACGAATACCAGAGCCAAGGTCGCATAACCCGAAAAGTGGATGATCTTGTCCATCTGAATAGTCTGGGATTGGTTTCCAACCAGGCTCTCCATAGCAATCAGACCGATTCCTATAACACCGGCGATGGCAATGAGAAGACGAGTGTGCGGTGGTATGTCTAGAACTGACCGCGAAAGCAAGGCCAATTGGATGTCCTTAAGCGAACGAGACTGTTCCGAGGTCTGACCTGAACCACCGGATGCCAACGATGGTTTGCTGGTGCTCATAAAACTTTTCCCTCCTGCTCGTGATCGGGACTAGAGATGCGATTTCCGAGGTGGAACTTGGACCGTGTCCTGGGCCACGGATGTAAGTCCGTAGTACGGGTTTTACGGCATGAAGAGGGCTCCGGTCAACACCCGGGTTCGAGGCATCAAGATTACAAATTCGAAGCACGAAGCCCGAAATACGAAACAAATAATAATGACAGAAATACAAATGTTCAAAACAGTCGGATAAAAGATAACTCTCGCAAAGACGCAAAGGACGCCAAGCATAAACAAGATTACAAATTCGAAGCACGAAATCCGAAATACGAAACAAATTCAAATTACAGAAATATCAATGACCAAAACGAAAGGCACTAATTTCAGATGTTTAGAATTTCAGGAATTCGAGCTTTGATATTGTTTCGGATTTCGATATTCGGATTTCGGATTTTCTTTTGCTGGCTTCTTGGCGCGATAAACTTTGTTGAAGTCGTTCTGTTGAACATATCGGTAAGACGGCGGCCATTCCTCCAAAGCTGTGCCGTGCTTGCCGGTCTTTACATCGTAGTCAAGATATTGCCTAGCCTTAATTTTGTCTCCTTTCTTTAGGCCGGCATGCAATTCTCACCCTTGTCTATTGCCCCCTAATCACCTTTTTAAAGTTTTCCGATGCCGTATGCCATGCGTAGATAAACTGAATCCTAAGAAGACTGTTATCCAGATCGTCGTCGCCAAACACATTGGAGCTGAAACCAGTACGGATGGAGAGGTTGTCCGTCGCTTGATAATTCAAGGTAAAGCCAAGATTCCCGATGTCGAGCTTGTCCCCCACCTCAACACCATCTATTTCTGACTGGAAGCCGCCACGGTAAAGCAGGTCCAGAGAGCCAAAAAAGCTGCGGGTAAAATCATGGGTCAGATGGGCTTCGAGTTGCCACAAGGGTTCGTTTTCTAGTTTTTGATTAATAAAGTCATCGTTCTCAGCAAAAAGCCAGACGGAAGGAACTACTTCAAAACTCGACATATAGCCAATTGGCGCGTCTACCCAAACATAGAAATACTTGTTGGGTGCATCTGGAATTTCAAAACCGAAATACGGTGCATCACGTGAAATATCCCAGTCGGATAGACCCGCTTCAAACCATTCATCCAGTTTGTTGGCAATTGAGACAGGTAGGCGACCTTGGTCACGCGTCCATTTTTGTAAATATTCTGAGAAATTCGGCAGTTTAAAGAAATAATGATCTGACGATTTTTCGACTGGCGTTGCGCCGCTTAAAGTCGAGTGCGGATTGAGCAGTTCTGTAGCATTGTAGGTTGTACCGCAGACTTCGCAAGCATCGCCATATTGATCTTCGGACTTACATTTTGGGCAAGTGCCTTTAATAAAACGATCTGAGAGGAACATGCCTTTTTCAGGATCGAATAACTGGCTCACTGGACGTACAGCGATATTGCCTGCTTCACGATTTTTCAGATAAATTTCTTGGGAACGAGCACGATTGGTGTCGCTATGGGTCGAGTCGTAATGATCAAAATGTACACCAAAACCATCGAAATCACGAATATGTTCTTTCTGAACATTGGCAATTTGTTCTTCAGGGGTAATTCCATTCGCCTCAGCGCGAAG
>JACZXR010000472.1 GCA_022571535.1 Deltaproteobacteria bacterium
AACCCGACCAAGCCTACAATCGGTAATGCGACCCTGTTCATCTATTTGGCATACCCAACCCCGCTCGAACTTGCTGTTCGTGACCTGCAGGCCAAGGACGACGCTCAGGAAAACTCGGACCTCGTGAAGGCGAGTCTGAAAGCTCGCGTTGACTCCCTGCTGTCCAATGCCTTCAACCATCGCATCCACAATGAGCACCTGCGGGCCGAGGAGGGCATCCGTCGGATGTTTTGATGGCGGGCCGAGGCGGAGTTCGCTCTCAAGCCAAAGTTCACCGCGCCAAGGCAGTCCGTCATAAATCAGTAGCTCCCACCGATGAACGCGAAGAGTCTTGCGTGTCTGCTGTCGTGCGCTCGTCGCATCGATGAAGTCGCGAGCGATCTCCAGAGAAAGGACCGGCGTGCCGCTCGGGCGTGCTCGGAGCCGAAGGGGAGCGCCACGCGGCTTCTCCCAAACGATGTCTAGTCCTGGAGGTGACGGACCACTCGCTGTATGTACAGAGAGCGTTCCGCTGTTCTCGGCACCATCGAGCTGAGAAAGTCCACTCGCGCTCCAGCCCCGCTCTTCCATCTCGGCCCTGAGGTGTGCCATCCAAGTCTCTGCATCTTTTGCCGGAATGACAAGCTCGATCGGCCAGTCACCGGCTTCGAAGCGTAGATCGGTGACTGGCCGCATACCGCTGGCACCATCGGCGACCTGAATCTGCGCGCTAGGTTTCTGCTTTGGCATTGGACCTAAGGCAAGGCTCCGCGAAGGTCTGGCAACATGGGATCTAACTATTAAGTGAGCCGCTTTACACGGCTGCCAACGCTGGCAGCCTATCCCCTGAGACTGCCGCGCCACTCAAAACTGAATTGGCCGCAATATCCACCACTTACCTCAACTTGTCAATGCCTTCCTGGGGGACAAACACTGCCAGCCCCGGCGGCCTATCTCCCTATTGGCCCGCAACCTATCCTGGGCCATGTTTTCCTACAATTGAACAGTAGGGCTATTCCGTTTAACGTCAGCCTTCACGGTTTTCAGAATGGCGCGGCCATTCTGAAATACCTGTGCAAGGCTTTGTTGGATGCTCGCCTTGGTCTTGATTCTGGATGTTGATGGAAGGTTGACCTCCATCCGCGATTAGCAATCACTTTACTGTGTTGAACGGGTCACCGGACAGCACTGGGCAATCATTTCTTCTTTTCTCTTTTCAATTGTCGTTTTTCCTTTGGACTAAGCTTGGCCTTTTTTTGTTGTTCCCTTCTGCCTTTGTCTTTTTTTCCCTGATCACCCATATCTGTTCCTCCTTTATCTTCCTGCATCCAACTAGTAATATGCTGGGCAGCATATTACGGGCCTATGTCAGTATATCACGTTGACTAACCTGTCAGTATTTCGAGCGATTTTAAGGGCTATTCTATCTAATATCGCCTTCTGCCCTAAAACACCGACAGACCACAAGTCCTTCTCCTCCCATAGCTGAAGAAAAAGGCGAATGCGCGGGCAAGGGTGAAGAGTCGCCTATAATACACCCGCAGCTCTATTGCCCTCCTGCCCAAGCGGGGGCGAGGCCCCGAGCTTCTGACTTATCATTGGAGTCTTCATTGCAGTCCAAGGGACCGTCGGGTTTTCTCATCCAGTATCCCTGTTGTTGGTAACCCTTGAGCCGCTTGATACTCGCGGAGTGTCGCCCTCGTCTGCGGTCCCAGAATGCCATCAAGGCGGCCTGGATCAAACCCTGCGGCTTTCAACTGCTCCTGGGCCTGCTTAACCTGTGCTGCTTTGGGTTCTTTGGAAGATTTGCCACCGTTGGGCGGTGTGAACCTGCGAGAGGAAGAAGGTGTGGGACGAACCTCGCCCTCCATTTCAGAGAGTGTCTTTTTCATCCCTTTCCCAAGATTCTCGGCATCATCTGCCATCCCCCGAAGGGTTGCACATCCTCCCATTACGATTAAAAGTAGTCCTGGGAGAAAGGAGATGATCGACATTAAGGTGATCCCCATCCAGGATATTTTCCCACCCCGTAATCAGCCTTGTCAACCTGGGTTTTCGTTGAGTTTGGGCCTATCAAGAGGACTGAGATGATCGACGCCCCCCGTGAAAACGGCCATTCCAGCACTTACCCCCCTCGGCATAGTGTCCTCCCTAAACCAAAGAAGATAGGTGGCTGAACCACTGTTCCTTCAAGGCTTCCTGAGCAAAAAAGGGGTGTTTTAGAGGGGGTACTGGCAGCTATACTTACTCAGAATTGGACAGAACAGTTATTCTGTCTAACGAGCATAGCCTTTCCAGGTTACTGTAACCCTAGAGCTGCAATCGCACCATTGAGCACTAGAGAAAGTAAAACAGAGGCAATAAACAGTGGTACAAGGGCTCCGAAAGCCACACCCACTATCTGCCATAAGCCCCACTGACGATGCCGAGTGATACAAATCCAGGCGAGAGGTGACAGGAACATCAACACAAACCAACCCACATAATTCAGCAGAGGAATACTGTAGTAGACTGTGCCCTGCACAAGCCAGACCCAGTAGCCCGCTTCGATAGCGACTGGGTCAATGAAGAGGTCCATCACTACAGCGATAAGGGCGGTAAGCAGGGGCACCTGCCACCATAGCCGGGGCTGGGTCAGCATATCCTGGCCTGGTCGGGCCAGAATTCCCTCGGCCACGAAAAGGCAACTCCCACACATGCCCATCCAACCAAAGAAAATATAGGTAAATACCCAAAGAGGAGACTGCCCTGGATATTCATAGTTCCGTACAACAAAAGAAGAGATGAAATCCATGAACGCCGTGAAGACGCCCGAGACTATGATAAAAGCCAGTGTGTCCGGTCCACCAAAACGCCACCAAATAAAACCCAGCACGGG
>JACZXR010000036.1 GCA_022571535.1 Deltaproteobacteria bacterium
GCCAGCGGCCAAGACCAGAGTCATTGCCTTTTCTCCATGGGAACAAAGTCACGTTGCTCAGCGCCCTTGTAGATCTGCCTCGGACGGGAGAGCTTCTGGTCGGAATCGAGCAGCATCTCCTCCCACTGCGCGATCCAACCCGAGGTCCGCGCGATAGCAAAGAGAACAGAGAACATTTCGGTCGGGAGACCAATCGACTGGTAGATAAGGCCAGAGTAAAAATCAACGTTAGGATAAAGTTTGCGTGTGACGAAGTAGTCATCTTCCAGAGCGATGCGTTCCAATTCGAGTGCGATGTCCAAAAGGGGGTTTCGCCCCTTTACCTCAAAGACCGCCTCTGCCGTTTTCTTGATAATCTTAGCTCTGGGATCGTAGTTTTTATAAACCCGGTGGCCAAATCCCATGAGCCTCCCTTCACCTCCCTTGACCTTTCGAATAAAGGCGGGGACCTTATCCTTGGAACCAATCTCCATCAGCATCTTTAGGACTGCCTCATTGGCCCCGCCGTGCAGAGGTCCGGAAAGTGCCGCGGCGGCAGCGGCAACAGATGAATAGGGATCCACATGGGAGCTTCCTACACCGCGCATGGCGTTGGTACTGCAGTTCTGCTCGTGGTCCGCATGAAGGATGAAGAGAACATCCAGGGCCTTCTCTAATACCGGATGGGGTTGGTACTTGAGCTCGGTCATCTTAAACAGCGTATTTAGGAAATTACCGGTATAGCTGAGATCGTTGTCGGGATAGGCGTAGGGCATTCCGAGACTATGGCGATAAGCGAACCCAGCCAGAGTCGGCAACTTGCCGATAAGGCGATAGGTCTGCTTGCGGCGCGATTCCGCGTTGAAAATGTCTTTCGCATCGGGATAGAAAGTTGAGAGGGCTCCCACCGCGCTGACCACTATCCCCATAGGATGGGCGTCATGGTGAAAGCCATCGATGAACTTCTTCATGTTCTCGTGGAGGATCGTGTGATGCGTCACATTCCAGATCCAGTCCTCTAGTTGCGATTTCGTAGGAAGCTCCCCGTACAGGATAAGATAGGCCGTCTCCAAGTAGGTGCTCTTCTCAGCCAACTGCTCAATGGGATACCCACGATAGCGCAAGATCCCTTTATCTCCGTCGATGTAGGTAATCCGGCTCTGGCAAGAGGCGGTGTTCACGAACCCGGGGTCATAACTGAGCATGCCGAAATCCCCTTCCGATAGCTTGATCTGGCGCAAGTCCATGGCGTTGATAGCGCTATCATGGATCGGGATTTCGTATTTTTTGCCGGTCCGGTTGTCGATAACAGTCAGTGTCTCTGAAGCCATATGGAACATCCCTCGGTTACGGCCAGGCCGGCCGCCAAAATTCACCCCTTTTAGAACACCCAAGTTCCCCGGTCAACTGTCAAATTCGATAACTATTACTTCCCTGGCAGATCGGCAGCGACCAACATCCGGTATTGCCCTTGAGCTCAGGCAGATGCCGGATCCAGTGTCCAACTGACTTTCCAACCTCCGTTTCGCTGGGAAAGACAAACGACCGCTGCCGCCGGGAAATCTATCGTCTTACCATGAGAATTGCCTGCCACGAGCAGAGAGGCAAGCCGGCCAAGATGAGGCAGGTGACCTACCATCATCAGAGAATTCTGTGTAGTCTTCAGTTCCTCCGTGGCAATTAGAGGATCGTCCTCGGGCCCAAGACCTTTGAACTCGCACATTCCTTTGCATGGGGAAAGAAAGCGAGCCAAAATTTCAGCTGTTTCTTTTGCCCTGACCTTGTCCGAATGAAAGATTTGATAGACCTCAAGGCCCTTTTTAGCCATGGCGCGAGCCACCCTCTCAACCTCTTCCCGTCCCCGCTCGCTCAAGGGACGCCGCACGTCTTCCGCTTCGGATTTTGCCTCTCCGTGCCTCACCAAATAAGCATCCATAACAATCGATGACCTCTATGCTTTCTGAAATTTTATACCACTAACTCAAATGCAGTACTAATCTATATTCTCACGGTTGCTCTTGTCGATTCAACCAGGTCGATCAAAATATGGGCTACGATCCCGTGAGTCGCATCCCGCCATCGACCGGAAGTATAGCATCGGTAACATGTGAGGCCTCGTCTGAGGTCAAGTAGACGGCGGCCCGGGCAATATCATCAGCCTCTCCAATTCGTCCCAGGGGTACCCTCTTCGCATAGCGGGCCAGTTTCTCAGGCGTGGAGGTGTCCACCATAGGCGTCCGTGTCGGACCTGGACAGATGCAGTTGACCCTGATCTTCTGCGGTGCGTGGTCCTCAGCCATAGCCTCGGTTAGGGTGATGAGCGCTCCTTTGGAGGCACAGTAAGCCGCTCGCCCGGCCTGCCCCGTTATCCCGGAGCGAGCTGAAATATTGATGATAACGCCTCCACCTCTTTTGACCATTTCAGGAATGGCAAGGCGAGAAACTACGAAAACACCCTTCAAATTGGTATCTACCGTCCGATCCCAATCCTCCTCGGAGATCTCGGTAATGCTGCCATTGGTCCTGACCCCTGCGCTGTTCACTACAATTTCCAGCCCGCCAAAATTTGCTACTGCCTCCTCAACCACCATCTTCATATCTTGCGTCTTTCTCACATCCCCCACCCGGAAGCGAGCTTTGCCCCCATTCCGCTTGATCACCTCAAGCGTCTCTTTGCCCTTGGCATCGGTCGTAGAAGTCCCCATCACCGAAGCCCCCTCTCGGGCAAAAAGGATGGCTATTGCCCGCCCTAGGCCAGAGCCAAATCCTGTCACCAGAGCAATCTTTCCTCTAAGACGCATGGACCCTCTTTCTGGTTTGATTAAATTTCTACCTAGCAGTGATTCGCAGGATCATGTGTGCAATTAACCCCGATCCGAAATTAATCAGTTAAAGAAATCTTCCCTGATGAGCATCAGACCACGCCAAACACCTGTTTCAAGCATGAATTAGCAACTCACCTTTAGTGTAGTTGCAGACCTACTATCAAAATGCCGGCAACTGGTGTCCTAAGCCGCTCAACACCAAAAATGCCTCGATTATTTTTCGGATCGGGGTTAATCCGTCCACCACACGAAAGGTCCGCCGCATGCCTTTGGGACACAAGATCGAATCACCCATGCCCAAAACAAGGCGTCCTTGACCACTCCACAGCACACTTCGTTCACGGTGTGTTCGAGGTGTCCCTCATGATCTCTCTGCCCATCAACAACACCTTACAGCGCTTCTAAATCAGTCCGCGCCGGATGCTGTCATACCAAATGCTTTTCCCTAACTTCTGAATCACTAGAAGCGTATTTCTCTCTCTTGAATCACCTCTGCCCTAAAGGCCACTCACCCAACAAACATTTTTATCACATTAGCAAGATGCCCATGTCAAATAAACTAACCCCAACTATTAAAGATGTCCTTAGAAGAGGATATTCACAAGAGATGTAAATATATCCCGATCAGTGGACAGTGCCCGGAGGCTCCTCCTAGTCTTTAAAGGAATGGTTCTTTAGAAAGAGATCGGCTTCCCGCTGACTAAAAAAGACCATGCACACCTCCTGCACGGTGACCTCGGAGGCGAGAAAATCCTGGATGGCCTTAGAACAGACCTGCGCCGCCTGATCCAACGGATAGCCGTAGATCCCGGTAGAGATGGCCGGAAACGCCACTGTCTTGAGCCCCTTCTTACCCGCGAGGGCCAGAGAGTTTCGGTAACAGGCAGCCAGCTGATCGGCCTTTTCCTTTCCCCCGCCGCCAAAGACCGGGCCTACGGTATGAATCACATACCTCGCAGCCATCTTGCCGGCGGTTGTGATCACGGCCTCCCCCGTTGGTAACCCCTGAGGGTATCGAGTGCGGCGGATCTCCTTGCACTCCTTGAGGATCTCGGCTCCTCCCGCTCGGTGAATGGCACCGTCCACTCCACCCCCGCCCATCAAAGTGCTGTTGGCCGCGTTGACGATTGCATCCACGTCCTCTCTGGTGATATTTCCCACCTTGACTACCACGTGCCCTTTGACAAACTTCTTCAGTTCTCCCATAAAGCCTCAAGATTTATCCCCATACCTGCCGCGCCGTCTCCACCACGATCTCAAGCTTTCTCTTCTGGTCGTCCTCGCCGATCAGATTGCCCGCAACGTCCGAGGCAAAGCCGCACTGAGGACTTATCGCAAGCTGGGCGAGAGATACATATTTAGTCGCCTCATCGATCCGCCGCTTGAGCTCATCGATGGTTTCCATCTTGGGAACCTTGGTGCTTACCAGGCCCAACACCACAACTTTACCCTTTGGAACGAATCTCAGAGGGGCAAAGGTTCCCGCCCTGACGCTATCGTATTCGAGCAGAAAGCGATCGTGGCTCAGCTCATTAAAGAGTCTTTCAGCAATGGCGTCGTAGGCCCCTTCTCGGTGCCACATGCTCCGCTGATTCCCTCGGCACAGATGGATGCCAAAGGTGACCCCAGAAAATCCTTCAAGGACCTCATTGTCGGCATTGAGCGACCGGGCAAAGTTAGCCATGGGGTCCTCTCCCCGTCGGCGCATCGCCTCAAGCGACGGGGAATCGACGTACGCGGTGTACCCCGGGGCATCGATCTGAACATAGCGGCAGCCCGCTTCTTCCAACCCACGCACCAATTCCCGCTCGATCCGGACCACATCGGCCAAGAACTCCTCCGTCCCCGAATAGACGGAGGTAGAATTCTCATAGTTAAATCGCTGAGAGATTCGGTCGGGACCGATCAGCGTTACCTTTGCAGGTTTCTTGGCCACGCTGCTCAAAAGGAGGTACTCCTCCAACGGAACGTTCCGTACCAGCCGGAGCCGCTCTACCACCGGCCGGCGATGGAGCACTGCCACGCCCCTTTTACCTTCGCGCGGAAAATCCCATCTCTGGAGCGGTTTTCCACCCTTCGCATAGCCCTCCATCGTCTTCCAGTCCGGTCGCTCCGCCTCGAAACCGGAAATGGAGGCTCCGAAACTATCCTGGAAATTGAGGCGGCGGTATTCTCCGTCGGTGACGACCTCCAAGCCCACTCCCTCTTGAAGGAGGACCGCATCGCGAATGGCGTTATCTTCGACAGCGCGCAACTCTTCGGCGCCGATCTTTCCCTCGTCGTAACGCAAACGTATCTCTTTGAGCCTGGTGGGACGCAGCAAACTGCCAACCACGTCGCTCCTGATAGTGGACAGTTCATTCATTCTCCGACCTCCACAGCCAAAACCTCTATCACGAATGCTGGTAGGCGCCAAGAATGGATCGAGCGTTTCTCCTTCACCCGAAAGGAGATAACAGGTGGGCTGTTGATTCGCGTTTTTGATTGACGTAGTTTCCTGAATCTAATACAAACGCAATCGAATTCTTTAGCGGCGCACAAGTACGAGGGGAAGGAGACCGAAAGCCCCCTTCCTACAAAGAGGAATGATGAAAGCGATAATTGATCTGGTAAGTTTCATCAACTCCTATGTCTGGGGCCTCCCGATGATAGTTCTCCTGATCGGGACCGGTATCTGGCTCACCCTAGGAACACGCTTTGTCCAGGTCCGGCAGTTCTGCCACGCCTGGCGTCTCACGCTCCGTGGTGCCTTCCGGAAGGATGTGACAGAACAGGTTCCAGGCGACATTACCCCCTTCCAGGCACTCATGACCGCTATCTCGGCTACCGTAGGAAACGGAAACATCGCGGGAGTAGCCACGGCCATCGCGGCGGGTGGACCGGGCGCAGCGTTCTGGATGTGGCTCACCGGATTGGTGGGGATGGCGACCAAGTATGCGGAAGCCATGCTGGGGGTCAAGTATCGGGAGGAGAGGACTGACGGGACAATGGCCGGAGGGAGCATGTATTTCCTGAAGAATGGGCTTCGCATCCCCTGGCTTGGGTGGCTCTTTGCATTATTCGGCGCCATAGCGGCATTAGGGATCGGCAACATGGTTCAGGCCAACTCTGTGGCTCTGGTCTTTCGCACCGAACTGGGAGTGCCGGATTGGATCACAGGAATCGTCCTGGCGGTGCTCACCTGGATGGTCATTATCGGAGGGATCAAGCGTATTGGCAGCGTGGCGGAGGTGCTGGTACCGGTGATGTGTGTTGTTTATTTTCTTGGCGGGATGATCATCATCTTGCTCAAGATCACCAAGGTTCCCGCCGCCTTTGCCCTGATTTTCAAGAGTGCATTTACTGGCCACGCGGCTGTGGGAGGCTTCGCCGGGGCAGTAGTCCGTGAGACCATGCGCAAAGGTGTATCTCGTGGAATTTTCTCCAACGAGGCGGGGCTCGGGACGGCCTCGATCGCCCATGCGGCAGCTCAGACCCGAGACCCGGTCCGGCAGGGGAACATCGCGATGCTGGGCGTTTTCATCGACACCATCATCATCAACACGATCACAACCTTGTCGATTGTGCTAACGGGGGCGTTTTTTGCAGAAGTTATTGTTGGCGGTAAGGTGCAGGGTCTTACTAGCACCGCCCTGACGGCTCACGCTTTCAGCGAAGTTCTGGGACCCCTGGGGGGATGGATCGTCGCCTTTGGCTCGGTCACCTTCGGTTATTCCACACTGCTGGCCTGGTCTTACTACGGCCTAAAATGCACCGACTACATCTTCGGCGTTCGGGTATCGCTCCCGTACCGGTGGGTCTGGTGCTTTGTGATATTCATCGGAGCCTACTTCTCGAAGGATCTCGCCGGGATCAAGTTAATATGGGGTATTGCTGACATTCTGAATGGTGCGATGGCCATCCCTAATCTCGTTGGCTTGCTCGGGATGAGCATGCTCCTCTTCCGTGAGACCTTGGCTTATACCGGAAGCTCATCCAGTGAGGGCTAAAGGCTCGCACATTCCCAGTTGTGCGAGACTGCCCGATGCTCCTTCTGGGGAGCAGTGACTCCAAGAAAGGCTTCGTAATCACAAGCAGCTTCACCCCGAGAAACCCCCGTGCCACGGACTTACGTCCGTGGCATTGTGGCCGGAGTTTGGGTTGAGATCGTACGGGGTTCTTGCCCGCGCTCATGTATGGGGCGTTCTGTCGTTTGACCTTGAGGCTACCTTTCGTTCGACCTAGCGGCTCTCGACAGGCGGCCCGAGTTCCCTTCGGGTCTGAGCCTCATGGTTCGAGTCCCTCACCATGACCCTGAGCATAGTCGAAGGGTCAGGGTCGAAGACAGGCCGAGGGCTCGACAGATGGAACGGGGTAAACCGCAACCGGGCGAAGGCGTGCACCGATCTCCGGCTAAGTTGTCAACTGTCGGGAGCGGTTAGGATGGAAGTCGGGAAAGTGGTTTGAAGGCTCTTCGAAGAATCGAATTTCAGCTTCTGTAAGATGTGAGGCGTTTAAAAGCGCATCAGCATGCTCCGATTCAGCAGCCGGACCGGATCTCTTTTCCTGAGGCCCCAGAGAGTGGAGCAGTATGCCGAACTCACCGTTGATATCGACTCCTCGGTATGTATACGGTTCCACCATAAAGGCAAGGTAAACCAGACTGTCTTGAACGGTCTGTGAAAATCCTGGAGCGATAGAAACGATCCTCGGGGCTTTTGTGCCATCCAATCTCCGCTGGGCGTAAAAACGACCGACAAGAGGCATTACTCGCGTAATCCACCTATAGACCCCGATCAAGCGGGGTAAAAGGTTCTCATCGCGTATCACATCCAAGAGCAGGACCACGAGCCTACGGTCCTGGTCACACCCTAGAATGATCGGGCCCCACTCCGTATTGATACCTATTTCAATGACTTGCACCTGTCCTTCAATAAGGCCAATCTGTTGGATGACCAAGTGCTGGAGTATGGTTGAATCATCAATGGGGATTACTCGAATCTTCACAGGGCCCTTCTCTCTTCACCAATCTTAGATTCATGATGCCAACGGGACTCTATCTGCTCAAAGAACAGTCCGCGGTCGAATTTCTCCTGTCCGCCCGACCCTTCCAGAATTCTCTTGGCAATCTCAACCATCGCCTGGGCCTGGGGACTTTCGTGCTTAAAGACGTGGGGTGGTCCATGCGCTGCTAAAAACGTATCTACCGGCACACTACCGAGCACAACCGGGGATCTCTGCAGAAATCCCCTTGAAGCGAAGGCAAGCCGGTGGACCCCTTCCCGGTTTGTGCCCAGGGATGTCCCGTATTCGACCAAATCCACACGCAGGTCGGGCCGAATAGAAAAGAAAGCTTTCAGGACACAGTATGAACCCAGGAGCTTTTGTGGAGATACAACAAACACGGCCTCATCGAGTGATTGAATGTACGAAAAGAGGTCACCCAGGTTCATGTTTAGATGGAGGTTGAGTAGGAGAATGTCAGCCTGGCCCTCCTCCATCCCTAAGATCTGAAAGAGAATCTCTCGTTCATCCTGGTTGAATTGGTCCAGTTCCCCCAGCTGCATCCGAAAGCCCAGCACCCGACAGCCCCCTGGCCCTTCCATCGTAATGGCCCTATCAGGCTGCCTGAGCAGTTCATTCAAGGACGGGTGTATGATTGAAGAATCGAGTACGGAGGTGAGCCTTTCTGGTTCCGTGCCAACATCAACCACCAAGACCTTTTTCCCTAAGCGAGACAGGGCTAGGGCCAGTTGAGAAGACCAGAAGAACCCCGGAACGCCGGCCGTTTGGCTGGCAACCCCGATAACACGATGAAGTTTTCCGGGTGTGCCAGTGGCCGGCCCGTCTCCAGGCCATTGACGTTTCAAATCTGGCGACTGGGTCGGAGACAAGAAAAAATGAGAAATATCATCTATCCCCTTACCAAGTCGCCTTCTGTGTTGCATCAGATTTGCCAGTCCGGATTCCCCTTTCAGGGTTTGCTCAGATAGCTCACACTGGGTTGCTCATCCGGGCTCCCAACTGGGGCATTTTGTTCGACAGCCGCCAACTCAGGAACCTTCGCTTCTGCGCTCACTTCCATAGCCAACACCTCTTCAGCCACAGCCCTATAGTCGTTCGCGCCAGCGGATCTGCGGTCATAGTGGCTTATTGGAACTCCATGGCTTGTGGCCTCTCGCAGCCGAACATTGTTTCGGATCAGGGTTCGAAATACATTGCCTTCGAAGTGCTGCCGTATCTCTTCCAACACCTCTCGGGTGAATCGCGTGCGTAAGCTCACCATCGTGGCCAGTGCGCGGAGCTGGACCTTATGACCGGTGTGTCGACTAACCAGATCAATGATCTCAATGAGCTTGGTCACTCCGTGCAGCGAAAAAAATCCCATGTCAATCGGGACTATGGATAAGTCACTTGCACGCAGGGCATTGAAGGTCAGAATTCCCAAGCTGGGCGGAGAATCAATAATCACATAGTCATAGTTCCGCTGCATTCCTTCTATTTTATTTAGCAATCTCCCTTCCTTGCCCGCCGCGTCCGCCAGGAGTTGTTCAACGGTGCTCAGAGTAATATTGGCCGGAGCTACATCCAGGTTGGTTCCATCCGCTACACGGATGACCTCTTCGAGACCAGTACTTTGAGTCATTACCTCGGTCATCCCACATCTCACGTCCTCAGGGTTCAAATTAAGTCCCAAAGAGGCATGCCCCTGAGGATCCAGGTCCACCAGCAGTACGCGCCGGTTGAGCTGAGACAAGCAACCGCACAGATTTATGGCCGTGGTAGTCTTACCGCAGCCCCCTTTTTGATTGATGACGGAAATAACACGCATAAGATCCCTCCTTATCCTACGTTTTTTATGTTGCCAATCGATCTACAGTGCGGCCTTATTACTTTTTAAGGCTGGCCTGGCCTTGTGCACTCTTCTATATTTTTTGAGGTCCGCGACTCGCCTCTGCCACTTCTCAACTGCCTGCTTCACATCAGAAACCTCGATGATCCATTCCTGACCGGAGACCGCCTCAAACACCGTCCCCTCATAAAATACAAGGATCATCTCCCCCGTCGCCACCAGAGTTAGCTCGACCAACGGTCGCTTCACCTTGGGAAGTAAACGTTGAAGTGTACCGAGACTATGACGAATTCTCTGGGTGGAGATCCCTGCATCGAGGAGCTTTTTCGCGGTCTTGAAAGAGACAAGATCCTGAAAGGTATATCGGGCGTGATTTCCCGCAGTACGAAAACTCGGCTCTATGAGACCACTTTGATCCCAGTGTTGAATTTGTCTACGGGTCAGTCCGATGATTTCGCTCACTTCACGGCTGGTGAAGAGATCTTCTTGGTTGTCAATCATGCTAGAGCAAATCAACATAATAGACGCTGTAGCACTTGTCAAGAAAAAAAACACAAAAAACAAGAAATATGTACTAATTTTTAAATTATACTTTAAAACATCTTGAATTAAATGGAACTTATATTAAAAAAATAGAATCAATAACTATAATAAGATGTCATTTTCTAGCGTCTGCAGGTATTCAGATCATTCTCACGCATCCGTCAAATAGAGATCCCCAATCTCATCGGACTTATCCGGATGAGCCAGATCCTCTTCTGTGAGACATTGGCCTAGTGCGGAAATCACGTTATATCGTCCACCGGGGAAAACCCCACCGGTGATATGCCCGCGGCAAGCCGCGGGGTTACCCAATAATATTATGACTGTCATTTCATCACCACGGTTACCCTGAGTCGGCAGTTGTGTTACAGGGTGACAGGAGGGCTCC
>JACZXR010000037.1 GCA_022571535.1 Deltaproteobacteria bacterium
GGGCAAAATCTGAATAAACTCCTCGACTGGATTCCCTCCCCTGCTATCCAGATAGCATCGCAACTCCCACAGCACTAGTAGACATTACATAAATGTAATAGCACTGTAAGTAATAGGTTAGCTCCCAGAACAGTCGGTCCCTTTGCCGTGGCGGTATGATGTCCTTTTTCCGTTAGTCTGAGCAGTTTCACCTCCCAATTTATTTCCTCGCTAGATTATAAGCTCCCAAGCCTTGCGTCAGTCTTTTGGATCTTGTATAAGGATGGTGTGGGACGCATCCAAACCATTCGCGGGCGTCGAATCGGGGCCGCAGAGATATCAGAGATCCAGCACTTCGTTGAGGAGAACTCGCAGCACAACCGCTCCTGGCTTTCACGGGAGTTGTGCCGCAGATGGGAGTGGAGGCAGGCTAACGGGCGGCTCAAGGAGGTCGCCTGCCGGGAGCTGCTTTTGCGACTGGAACGGCAGGGATATCTTCGACTGCCGCCACGCCAGAGAGAAGGGAGCAACGATAAGAGGCAGGGCAGTTGGGTGAGTTACACGGGAAAATCGGGAGTGTTTTTGCCCCGGGGTTTTTCTCACGATCCTTTGGAGGGGCCGTTGGGCGATTATGGAGAGGCCCAGTTTGAACTGATGCAAAGCCGTGCGGAGCGCAAATTCTGGAACATTGAGATCGAGCGCTATCACTATCTGGGATACCGTCCTACGAGCGGGCCTTCTTTGAAGTATTTAATCTACTTAAAGGGGCGAGTGGTAGGTTGTTTGGGGTGGGGCGCAGCGGTGTGGAAACTTACTTTGCGCGATGCCTACATTGGATGGGACCCCTCTTCGATGGAACGGCATTTAAACAGTGTGGTCAATAACGTGCGGTTTTTGATTCTGCCCTGGGTGAAAGTTCGTTATCTGGCCTCTCACGTCTTGGCCGTGGGGGCTCGTCAGGTACGAACAGACTGGCAGCGTCTGTATGCCACACCGGCCTATCTTCTGGAGACTTTTGTAGACACCAGTCGTTTTCTGGGCACTTGCTACCGAGCAGCCAACTGGGTCTATTTGGGACGCACGCGGGGGATGAGTAAGCGGGGGCTCAGCTTTTATGTTCACGGTCAGCCCAAGGACCTCTATGTCTACCCCTTGGTGAACGATTTCCGGGAGAGATTAAGCGATGGGTGATCCTTTTTGCCCCAACTGTCAGGAGCTCTCTCGGCAATTGGCCGCGAGAGACAAGCGCATTGAGGAGCTAGAAGGGCTCCAGGCACTTTTAGAGTATGACGTAAAGGAGCTACGGCAGAGAGAGTTTGGTAAAGGTAAGAAGAAAGGGAAGCAAGAGGATAAGCCGCCCCAAAAAAAGCGAGGCGCTCCTTTCGGACATCCGGGGTGGTTCCGGAAAAAGCCCGAGAGGATCGATGTGACCGAAGAGGTGACTTTGGATCACTGCCCTCAATGCGGCGGCCGAGATTTGACCGAGTGCGAGGAAATTGAAGAGCATATTCAGGAAGACATCGTGCTGCCCAAACTCAAAGTCACCAAGTATCGGCGCCATCATTACTACTGCAAGGGCTGTAAGGAAGTGGTCAGCGGCACAGGCAGAGAAGAAATCCCCCACAGTTATATTGGGCCACAGGCCAAGGCCGTAGCTGCTTTCTTAAAATATCGCATCAAAGTCTCCCAGCGCGATATCCAGGCGATCTTCTACCAGCTATGCGGGTTAAGGATCGTTCCTTCCTCGATCCCGGGGTTTCATAACCAGCTGCGCAAAAGATCTCTCAGTTTGTATGAGGGGCTGAAAGAAAAGATCAAAAAAGCCCCCTGGATCCACGCCGATGAGACCGGCTCCCGCCTCGACGGTAAGAACCATTGGGACTGGGTCTTTGCCACGGTTCATATCTGTCTGCATGTGATCCGTAAAAGCCGTGGACAGAAGGTGGTGGAGGAGATATTGGGCAAGTGCTATGGAGGCGTTCTGATCTCTGACTTCCTCAGCGCTTATAACCGGCTAGAGGCCAAAGCGAAGCAGAGGTGTTTGGTCCATCTTCTGCGGGACTTAAAAAAAGCTCTGGAGCAATCCTCAGTGGACGACCCTGTCCATGCCTACTGTCAGGAGCTCAAGGCGCTGCTCCAACGGGCGATAAAGCTTCAGGAACAATACACGGAGGGCAACATTGCGGAGCAAGACTTTGTTGAGCAAAGAGACCGATTGGTCGAGACTCTCAAAGATTTCCAGTTCCCCGATCCCCAGAAAGGGATATTAAGGCGTCTGCGTAAACGTCTGGCCCGGCACAAAGATGAACTCTTTACCTTCCTGTTTTACCCAGGGCTTCCCTACCACAACAATCATGCCGAACAATTGATTCGCCCAAGCGTCCTTCTGCGCAAGATCACCTTTGGCAACAGGTCTGAGCAGGGGGCCTTAAATCACAGTGTGTTGATGTCCGTCCTTCAGACGGCTCAGCTCAATGGCAAAGAAGCTATCCCGCTGCTCAGAGAGATCCTGCTCTCTCCTCAAGATCCTCCGCTCTCCATGTGCTTGGGGCCTTAAGATCCATCGGGCCCCTTTGTACTGCTCACAGAGTGTTCAGGGAACCCCGCCTGGAACGGCCGGATCCGTCGATCTGCGGGTAAGGTCGCCGAGGCATACTTCTCGGAGCTAACCTATTACGAACCTTTACATAAACAGGCAGGAAATGTTAAATCTAACGCCCTGGCTCCACTTTCTTAAAGGGATTGAACAAGCCTTTCCCATCCAACAACCGTAGACTTAATCACTTTATAAGTTGCTATCTTGCAAGCCTGACCCGCTTTCTTAGCCGCAATAAATCTTGGTTCTGGAATTCATTTGTCGAACAGACATACTCCACGTTCCATAGGCCTGACAAACGGATCTCATTCCGATATGCATGTGTACCCAGCCAAGAGTCTGATGGAGAACAATGGCTGCAGTGAGAGAAAATCGCAATCAGTCTCTCCTCCAACTCCTCCCGTTCGGAGATAGAGGTAACCTTCAAGACCCGATAACTTCCTAGTTCTGCTTGTTGCGTTACTAGACCCTCATACTTGCAAAACTTGGAGTCTTTGAAGCGAGCGCTCCTGCGTGCCCTGTACCATTCCTTGATCTCGGACTCAGGCTCTCCGTCCTTAGCCAACAAAGCTCCACCAAGATGTTTTCGAAATGTTGATCCTTCTCGGTTCTGTCCATAATGTTCTTTGATTCTTCCGTGTAACCGGCCTGGTCTTTCATTAATCCCAACCCGTGTGACTCGCTGTCCTCGGTTCCCCATGCGCATCTCACCATCTTCGTACCAAAAATAGATTCCATCCTTCGGCACGGTCGAAATCGAGGTGGGTTTTGTCTTAAATACTGGGAGGCGATCTATCTCCTGGTGAATGGTCTCACAGAGTTGCTCACGAGTCGCGACCACGATTGAAGTCTTCTTTCCGTATAGGCTAAAATCCTAGGGGACGTTGCTTCCTAATACTCTTTTCCCTCTCTGAGCACCCTCATCGAAGCGCGCTTCTCGAGGCATCTCAACCAGCTGCCATAAAACCATTTCGGAAGCAACGTCCCCTAGGACGGTTCATTACGTGGTAATATGCCCCTGGGTATTCGATGCGTAGAGGTCGAGCCATGGAAGGGAAGTAGCAGAAGCAGTGTTATGAGTCAAGAGCAGACTTGACCCCTTATTAGACCCCTTACCCCTGCATCAGTAGCTTTCCTGTCAAGAAAAGACTCCCGCCCCTTTATCCTCTTTCGGTTCTTCTATTGCATTTTACCTGATGAGTTGGCAGAATCGTCGCATGGGTACAAACTATACAGTCATACTGAATCGGACACAGGATAGGTGGTGGGTTGCCAATGTTCCCATCCTTCATGCCACGGTGCAAGGACGAACACGGTCGACCGCAGTAAAAAGGGCAAAATCCCTGATTCGCTTTGCTCTTGGTATTCTTCAAGAAGAAGGCACCAAGCCTCCCGTCGAAAATCGATCCAATCTTGAAGTGATCCGAGTGCGCGCAGTGATTTGAATCTCCCTGCCGTCCGCAAGACTCGCTTCGCGCGAGCACTGCGCAAACTTGGTTTCGTCCTAGAACATCAAAAGGGAAGTCATCAAAAATGGCGCCACCCTGATGGAAGGTTTGTTTACGTCTATATGCATTCCCGCGAGGAGCTTCGGCCATCTACTCTAAGATCCATTCTCCGGGATGCCCAGATTGACGAGCAACAATTCCTCGACGCACTGTAGTGATTGAAAAGGATCAATTTTAGAGCTTGAAAAAGGGGTCAAAAAGGGGTCTGCTCTTAACTCTTTAGCAGATGGTTCTCAATTTGTCTTGCCCGGCGGTTGAGCTTTCGTTCCTTGCTAATCCGTTCCTTCATTCTCAAATAAGCCGTGCTAACTGAAGAGTACTTCTCTAAGCCAACTACTCGACCAATTTCCGTCAACTTGTATCCTCCCAATGTCCGGCACAGATACATCGTCATGGCCCGGGCCTCATTCGGCTCGCCTCGTCGCTTTTTTCCTATCTCCACAACCGTTTTGGCATAGACCCTGGCCGTTGCTCGTACGATCTCCTCCATTTTCCAGCCAAACACCTGGCGGGACTCTGGTTTCTCTCCGTCCACCTTGGCCTTCTGCCCAATCCTCTCCATCACCCTCTGGACAAACTCTTTACTGCCCAACAACGGTTTGAAGTACGAATTGCTGTAATATTCCTGTATCTTTTGTTCAACCTTCGAATGCATGAACCTTTGATACTCCAACAGACCGTTTCGACCTCTGCCAAAACGGGATAGAACCGACTCGGTATTGAGCCACTCTGGAGCTTTTCTCTTTTTTAGATATCCGCAGTGACTGCTCCAACGATAGTGGTCAATATTGGATCCTACTCCCGCCTCCACGGGGTTGTGGTGAATGTAGCGGGCCACACCCAACAGGTATTCCTCGGAATCAATCAGGATGGCTCGGTAACGTCCTCGGAACAACGGACCATCCCTTCTGTGGGCTCGATTGAACCTTTGGGTATAAACTCCATCCAAATGACGCATAGCTCGGGAAAGTCCAACTGTGGGGGTTTGCAACAACAGGTGATAGTGATTGCCCATCAAGCAGTAGGCGTAAACTTCTACGTTCCATAACTTACAGGTTTCCCCGATCAATAATAAAAAGCGCTGGCGGTCGTTATCATCAACAAAGATGTCGCTGTAGGCTAGTCCTCGATTCATTACGTGGTAATATGCACCAGGATATTCGATACGTAGAGGTCGAGCCATGGAAGGGAAGTAGCAGAAGCAGTGTTATGAGTCAAGAGCAGACTTGACCCCTTATCGGGTTCCACGGCGAGTGTCAGACGCGGGGAAGTGTACAGGCGCGGTCGAAAAGGGATCAGGGAAGGTCGGGGCGAAACGGATTGCATCTTCAATTTGCTGCATTCTCTCAGCGGATAGAACTGCAATGCGTCCTTTGATAAGGGATTTTGGTATGGTTGTGATATCGTCCACGTTAACTACGCACCGGGAAGGAAGCCCTTCATCCTTAAGCAAAAGAACCTCAACCGGGATGTTCCTAATAGTTCGGGTCACGGGGACTACCGCAGTACGAAGAGGTCAGGACTAGAATCTTGAATTTACCGTCTTTCATCTTCACCAAGATCATTTGGGAAACCCAAAAAATACATTAGCTGACCACTTTATACTTGTCCGGCAGGTTCTCCGGCTTGTACGGGGGCTTCTGCTTTTTTAACCGCTCGACTACGCTTTTGTGGATCTTTACGCCATTTTTGATCTTGCGTACATGTTTGCCGCGGAAGACCCAGAAACCACTGTAAGAGTCGTGCAGCTTGTCGTGGGGGTTACCACTCCAAAGCCGGAAGGACCACTTTTTCTCGGCTTAGGCTGCTTTCTTCACGGCTCGTTCAAGAAGCTCATGAATCAATGTTTGATAAGGTTTGTCCTGCTTGGCCGCGAGCGTTCTTAGCTGCTTCAATAATATCGGATCGATCCTTATTGCGATGAGTTGGCGCGGCGGTCGCCCCGTTTTAGGGCGTCCTACTCTACGAGCCCTACGAAGCTCCTCATCAGTAGATTGTGGGATATCAGAAAAATCAATCTGGCTATCGGGAGTAGGCCTTGCGTTCTTTACGACTCGCCGGCCTTGCACTAATAACCCTGATTGTTTCTTTGCCATCTTTTGATCTCCTTATTGTTTACACTACAAGTAAAATATTTTAATTCGTGGAAGTACCAAGCCACTTGTATCTTGCTTCAAGGGTGGCATGAGCCAAATCTTCCCAGTCCAATCCGTCTGGGTCCGAGAAAATAGTGGCAGCTTCCTCGAAGGATACTCCATGCTTGTCAAAGTTAATGATTGCTTTTTGAGGGTCCCAAGAAAACACCTATTAGAGTATATACACTAAATAGTTTTAAAATACCAGATGGTAAGCAGGGGCGGTTCTTTATTTTCAGCAGAACGGATTCCGGCGAATCACAACCCCAACCATGTTTAGGCCAACCCTTGGTTGTATCCGCCGTTTCCAGCTTCGTGCCCGGAAAAGGGGACAGACTACTTTTCTAACGATCAACTATGCATAACCCTGGGTCGCGATACTGAGTTCAATAAAACAAAAAGCATCGGCGGCCTGGCTGGCCGAGCCCATGCCCTTGTGGAGCCCCACGGGCTTACGCACGTGGCGTCCTCCACTCTCTTCTCCAACTCCGAAAGCTTCCTTGCCAATGCCCCCGTGGGCACTTAGCATCTCGCGCAGCCGGACAAAGGCCCGTACCACGCGGACGCTACCTGCTCGGAAAAATCAACTCGCCCGAAGCGCTCCCCCCCCGAATGATAGGAAGTTTTTTTTGAGGCATGCCCACCAAGAATTCAAGAAATCTCGCAACCACCCCCGCTGCTTGTTGCCTCTCTCGGCTTCTTCCCTAAAATCAATTCACATGCCTGACTCCAGTGGCGAGATTGTTAGATACCTAGACCTTACCTCCCATTTCCGCTCCTGTTTCGTGGCCAGCTCATGCGGCTAGAACTTCTCCGACCATGGCCGTAATTCAATGTAAGATGCCCAAGTACTACGGGGTTGCCGGTGAAAGTGGAGATAGGTTTTAGCAATGTCGTTGGGGTCTAGCCAGCCGTCCGGGCCGCGCGACTTGATATGTTCCGGGTTCCGAGTGGGTTCGTAAATGCCACCGTCGATCACGACCTGCGCAACATGGATGTTCTGCCGCTGAAGTTCCCGTGCCATGCTCTGAACAAGGCCGCTCAGACCAAACTTGCCCATGGCGAACGAAGCGGAGTTTGGAAAGCCCTTGATGCCGGCGGAAGCGCCCGTGAACAGAATTGTCCCTCTCCCCGCCGGGATCATCTGTTTAGCGGCAGCCTGTCCAACGAGAAATCCTCCGTAACAAGTAATTAGGATGGCATTTCGGACCTCAATAGGATCCACTTCTGTGATCGGACCACGGACTCGGTGGCTCGCGTTGTAGACAACGAGGTTGGGTTCACCGATGTCCCTGGTAACCGAGTTGAATAAGTTTTCCACATCCTTTGGGATGATTGCATCGCATTGATAGGCGTGACCATCGATCTCCTTTACCAATCCGTCTAGTTTTCCGGTATTGCGGGCGGCCAAAGCAACCTTCATCCCTTCTTTGCTGAACAGCCTTGCAAGTGCAGCGCTGAGCCCCGGGCCGCCACCCACAATTAATGCAATTTCCTGGTCTCCCATTCCTGTTCTCCTGTAGCTTGACGAACCTTCGGTTTTATTCGATCAACCGCACGTGATAAAACGCCTGAGAAATATTTTTCTTATTTCACAACTGTTAGTGGCTTTTACTCAAAAACGAAATCCTATCGTGGAAATCCTCCTAGAGGAACAATTTCATAAGTCCCACACACCGCTATTGCCAGCTGTCCAAATTTTCCATGCTCTCAGAGTTTCTACCCTTCTTTTCTCCCTTACTCTCCTATGAGATTGGAGAAAGGTGAGAATAAGATCCTCTCCCATCCCGGTGCTAAAGAAAAAGGCGAATAGGCAGACAGGGGTAAAAGCCTGCCACCCCGCTAAAGTCATCCAACAAATAGCCTCCATAGGGCTAATAGCAACGGCAGTCCGAAGACGATGACCGTAATGAGAGCAAGGAGTCTTAAATTTGGTCGCAATCCTAAATCCTATCTTATATCAAGAGTTAGGAACTCCTGTCCCCTTTATTGTTACCGAGAATGAGCACCGTTGTCCCAACTGCTAAGTCTGATATGGTTTCGAATTCTACCTTATGTCATCCATAATGTTATAGTCTGTACCGTGAAGGTCCTTTCTTTTCTTGCAGATTAAGATGGGAAGCGTTTGTAGAATATTTAGAGACCGACCGATCGGGTGCAAGAGAGATCCTATTCCGATGTAAAAACAGCTAAGAATATACGGCTCCCAGAAGCTCCACCCCAATAGAGAAAGCAAACTAGGGCCCGTAATCAGTCCAAGGCCGACCCATAGGAAAAAAGAGCGCGGCCAAGGAACCATGTTTCACCTCTCTTCGAAGCAGCCCATTTTTGCCCGTTTCAATATTCTTCCAGCAACCTTCTACGCACTATACCACTGTCTGGGTCCCGTTGCGCAACTGGAGAGCCTGATACGAAGCACAAGGATTGCCTATTGATGCCGTCCATTGCCCCCACATTGACATAACGGCTCCGCCTCGGCATAGGCTGGCGAATGCTATACCCCAAGATTTGACCCCCTCACCCAACCAAAACCGGGATAAACGGAAGGGGGCGCCACATAGTAAACTTGCTTTGCTAAATGGTCCCGTTTTCGGCGAGCCGTTCGATCTCCTGCTCGGTATAGCCGATTTCACCAAGCAACTCGCTGTTGTGCTGCCCCAGCTCGGGCGCGGGCGTGCGGATCGCACCAGGAGTTTCACTGAGCCGGGGTATCACATTGTGCATCGGCAGCTCGCCCATGTCGGGATCGGGGTAGTTCACGAGAACCTCGCGCTCACGAATATAGGGGTAGTCCATAAGTTGAGAGATGTCGCAGACCGGTCCGACCGTAACGCCCGCTTCTGCAAAGGTCCGCAGATTCTCTTCCTGCGTGTGCGCCGCCATGAAGTCAGCCACGATGGAATCGAGCTCACTGTTGTTGGCAACCCGGTCAGCGTTTGTGCGGAAACGCGGGTCATCGTTAAGATCGGAACGTCCAATTGTGCGAAACAGGCGCTCGGCCATCGCCTGCATGGAGGCCGACAGAGCAACGTATTTGCCATCGCTGCAGCGGTAGACGTTGCGCGGCGCGGTGATATTGGTGCAGCTGCCCATACGCTTGGGCACCTCCTGGGTGATGGCATAGTTGGCGGCCTGTGGACCGAGGATAGCGAAGATCGGCTCAAACAGAGAGAGATCTATAATCTGTCCGGCACAACCGCCGACTTCGCGCGCGCGCAGCGCGGTCAGCGTCCCCACAGCGCCGTACAGTCCGGCAACGATGTCGGCCAGCGCGAGCGGCGGCAGGACCGGCGGGCGATCCCATCTATCCGCCCCCTTGGGCACGCGATCCGTCGATAAGTTTCCTGGTTTCTCGGGACGAGATGTTGGCCACCTTGGAAAGGGCTGGGTTTCGAATTATTACTTTGGGCGACGATTCAAAAGTCGTAGACAAGGGTAGCCAGCCTACGAGAACCGGCCCGCTTGGTGGGTGGTTGGTATTGGGGGAAGATTATCCGGAGCGAGTGGCTAACGCAAGAAAGAGCTTCGCGGAAAACCGCCTCGCCTATGTGAAACTGGTAGCGGAACGAATAGACTAGTTACGCACGATGGGACGCTATTGGTTCAATTTGGGCAGATGAAACACAATTAATCGTCGCTTTGATTGAGTCCTACACCAGTTTTATCGACGCAAAGCTCCCCGGCGATAGTGGGGCATTATGGTCCGCGGATACAACAGCTGACAGGTACTTAAAGAGGATACTTTGCTTAGAATCAGGTCAATGCTTTTGACGATTGGAGGACGCCATGCAGTTCCCGCCCATAGCCACCACCACGGTTGGTAGCTTTCCCCGCCCAAGCTGGCTCGCCGATTGCGAACGGAGTCAGGTGACTTTTCGCCTGGAGGGCGCCTCTCTGCTTGAGGCCCAGGATGATGCCACGCTGGTGGTACTCCGCGAACAAGAGGAGGTGGGACTTGATCTGCTGACCGATGGAGAACAGCGTCGACCCCACTTTATTAACTACGTCCTGGAGTCCTGGGATGGTCTGGATGTTGTCGGCCTTGGTCCCAAGAGCGTATTCCGGCGGCGAGCGAGCGAACGCTTGGTGCCTCGAGTGGTGGGAAAAATAAGGCGCCGCAGGACCCCGGTTGTAGAGGATCTTCGCTTTGCCAAGGCCCACACCGCTCGGCCTATCAAGATGGCGGTTCCAGGCCCCATGACGGTAGTCGATAGCACGCTCGATGAGACCTACGGCGATGAGGAGGCCCTGGCCATGGATGCCGCTGCGGCCATCAATGCGGAGCTTCTGGAC
>JACZXR010000473.1 GCA_022571535.1 Deltaproteobacteria bacterium
GGGCCTGGGTTTGCTCAGTTTTAGACCCCCAGGACTCAATTAAAGAGCTATTGAATTGAGTCCTACGGGTCGTTGGAAAGAAAACGGCGGCCCGATGTGGACCGCCGCTGATCACCTGCGTCCTCCCCAGTAGATCGATCTTACTTGATCACTTTATCTGCCCTAAAAAGCACCTCTGGCGGAATCGTAAGACCAAGGGCCTTTGCTGTTTTAAGGTTAATCACTAGCTCAAACTTCGTCGGCCGCTCCACAGGCAAGTCGGCGGGCTTGGCGCCTTTCAGGATCTTGTCAACGAAGTAGGCAGCACGCCGAAACGAATCAAGACGGCTGGCGGCATAGGAGATGAGGCAACCATTCGCGACAAATTGAGACCGCCCGCACATGGTTGGCAGCCGGTTCTTCGCCGCAAGCTCCAACACCGGTCTCAGGTGTCTAAGGTTGAAGGCATTGTTAGTGATGATAAGCGCTTCGGCGCGCTGCTTGGTCATCGCGGCAAAGGCATCCGGAATCTGGCTCGGATCCTTTATCTCCAAGGACTGAATCCGGACTCCCAAAGGCTGTGCCGCAGCCAGCGTCTCCCTCAATTCGGCCTGATCTCCTCTATTCCCTTCCCAAGAGTAGAAAGCTACGCGGGAGAGCTTGGGAAAGGCTTCCTTGAGAAGCTCTAACCGCTTCGCACTGAAATCCGCGTCAATGTTAGTTGACCCCGTGATGTTTCCGCCGGGCTTCGCCAGGCTAGCGACGAGCCCGGCCCCAACAAGATCACCCGCGCTCGCCACGACAATCGGAATCGTATTAGTGGTTTCATTGACCACCTTGGTCGGCCTGGTTCCAATTACTACAATAACGTCCACTTTTAGACCGACTAACTCAGCCACAAGCTCAGGCTGCCGATTAACGTCGTATCGGTACTCAATGAGAATGCTTTGGCCCACGACATAGCCCAACTCACGCAGACCCTGCTCGAACGCCTCATGCTGAGGAGCATAAACGGATGGCGACCCGGGGTGAAGCATCCCAATTACGGGGACGTTCTTTGCCGGCTGCTGAGCTTCAGCCTGACGGACAAAGATCAGAATTACAGTGGCAAGTACGGAGATAGACAAAAGTAACACGGCACGCTTCATCATTGTTCTCCTTTCCAGTCTGTCGTCAGATTTATCCTGTGACCCCTTTCCCTCTCTCTCTTAACACTGAGCCAACTTAGAGAGCAATGGGCGTGCCAATCTTATGGAACTACAGGGGTTCAAAATAAGGTGCTGATTTAGTGGAAGAATTTTTGGTAGGTGGATTTAATAACGGTTGGAGAAAAAGGGGTAAGAGTAGTTTATTTGATACACCTCTGTAGCAAAATTGCTTCAGCAGACTTCGGATTCTTTAGGCCCCATTTCCGCGCCAGACGCAATTAATCGACGCTTTAAATGAGTCCTAGCCAGATTCACGATTTGGTCAATTCTATTTGGGCTCGGAGCCGCTCTGGGTTTGGGTTTGCTCGGTGTTTGGACGCCAGGACTCAATTAAAGAGCTATTTAATTGCGTCCTATGAGATTGTGGACAAGAAAACGGCGGCACGATGTGGACCGCCGTTGCTTTTAAGTGAGGGATTATTCTGTGCCTTCGGCTGGCTGAATCCTGACTGCTACCAATTCGAAAAACTAGCCTGTACTCTATTTCGTTCTCCGGGAGCGATCAAACGAAGACAAACATTTTCGGTAGCGTATCCCCCGGCTCGCTGAGCGTTTGATACAGATCAAAATCTCGAAAGCCCCTGCCTAAATCAACTCGATATCAAAAGATTAGTAAAGTTGCAATGTCCCCTTAGTCTGGCTGACCACTGACTGGGTGTTAAGCCAGTTCGGGATGCAGTTGTCAGTTTCCCGTAGGGGGTATAAGGAATTTGTGAGGGAAGGTGTTGGGGAAGGGCATCGGGAGGATTTTTATCAGGGGCGGGAGGATACCCGAGTGTTAGGAGACGATCAATTTGTGGAAGGTGTCCTGGGACGGTCAGCAGAAAAGTCTGCCTCTCGGCCGTCGTTGGATAAGCTGGTGAAGACTGTCTGTGAGGCGTACGGCGTTACTGATAGGCAGCTTTGTGACCTAAGCCGAAATCGCAAGGCAGCAGAAGTCCGATCAGTAATCGGCCATCTGGCCATGCAGACGGAGTGTGCGGCGCTTACGGAGGTGGCGCGGCGATTTGGACGGGATGTAGCAACGTTAAGCAAAGGCGTTCGTCGTCTAGCGGAGCAGGCCGAGGTCTCCAAGGAGGTCCGAGAGAGGATTGGTTGTTTGTTGGAGCAGTGAAAGGAAACAAGCCAAGCCTGACCCCCTTCCTGACCCGCTTCCAGCAAATGGAAAGAAGAAGACGATGCTAGCGTTGGCCCGCTACCAATCACCGCGGAACTGACGATCTATGTCCAGGACCGTCCAGTGATCAGTGCTATTGGATGGCCAGCCCGCGTGTCGGAATGGGACGAAGACGTGAGAGGACTCAAGGTCATCAAATTCCCGATCGTGATAGTTTCCCCAACCACGTTTGAAGATCCGACGGCGGTACTGAAAAGTGATAGTGGTTCATCCCAGTCTGTCGCCTTGACCCTCAAACTGATCGGTGGGATTCTGGCGCTGGCTTCAATGGTTGCCGGTATAGGGGTTTACCGTAACCGAAGCACGGCCTAACAAGGGATGCAGACGACCGCTTGCAGCGGCGGCTGATCTTCGGAGATAAACGGACCGCTCGCGACACTAGTCAGGAAACGCAAGTGCTGAATCAGGCGCAGGTAACGAAATTGAAACAATTGGGGTCCGTGATAGGATCGCTCGCTTGGGCTTCGCC
>JACZXR010000038.1 GCA_022571535.1 Deltaproteobacteria bacterium
AGAGGCGGATCAGCCTTAGGCTGAGCCTGCTGCCTCTTGCCCCCTGCATCCTATCCCTTACCCCCTGTTTCAGTTTGGCTCTCGACTCTAAGCTATTAGCCCCGATCCGAAAAAATAATCTAGGGATTTTCGGTGTTGAGCGGCTTAGGACACCAGTTACCGGCATTTTGATCGTCGGTCTGCAACTACACTAAAGGTGAGTTGCTGATTCATGGTTGAAACAGGTATTTGTCGCGGTTTGATGATCATCAGGGAAGATTTCTTTGTCTGATTAATTTCGGATCGGGGTTAATCGTCAACAGTCATTAATCAATGGTGACCTGATTGACGGATAACCAATCACCATGGCCCGTTGACAGGATTACTATTGGAGGGTTTTGTAGCACTGGTATCGGGGGGATCTCGAGGTATAGGAAAGGCCATCTCTCTTCGCTTTGCCAAGGCCAAGTCTCATCTGTTTATCAACTTTTACCAGAACCGTTCGGCGGCAGAGAAGACAGCGGAGGAGGCATCTTCGCTGGGAGCGACGGTACATCTCCTCCAGGCGGATCTCAAAGATGCAGCGCAGATCCGTGGGATATTCAAAGAGATCAACCGAGTTTGTGGGTCGCTGGATGTCCTTGTACACAGCGCTGCCTCGGGTGTCCTGCGATCCATTCTTGAGGTTACGGGTAAACACTGGGACTGGGTGATGAATACGAATGCCCGTTCCCTTCTCTTATGCGCCCGGGAAGCGGCCTCCATGATGCGGGAGGGTGGGAGAATTATCTCCCTTACGAGCATTGGATCTGGGCGTGTCGTTCCCCAGTATGGCTCCGTAGGCGTTTCCAAGGCGGCACTAGAAAGTCTCACGCGGTATCTGGCTGCGGAGCTTGCACCGCGTGGAATTACGGTGAATGCGATCTCTGCAGGTGCAGTGGCAACCGAGGTATGGGATCTTCTTCCTGACGGGCAGGAAATTCTGGACAAGATCCGTAAGAACACGCCCGCCGGCCGCCTTCTTACTCCGGAGGAAATAGCAGAAATCGTGTTTTTTCTTGTGAGCCCTGATGCCCGGATGATTCAGGGTCAGGTCATTGTGGTGGACGGGGGTTACTCCCTCCTGGCATCTTAGCCTCGATACGGAAAAAGATCGGGGCTTAGAATTTTCAATTTCAGGCAGATCGGTTTCTTGATGCCCCTTCTGAAAGCTACCGTTGTGGGCTTCACACTGGTCCCTTGCAAATTGGGATAACTTCAGATCGATTTAAACAGAATGAGGTTTCGCTTCATTGACCGTGTCGTTTCATTTGAGAAGGGGGAGAGGTCGAAGATTGTTACGGCAAAGGCCTTTCCCAGGTCGTATGAGTTTATAGAGGGCTACCCGCAGAGGCCGGGGGAGGTGCCGACATGCCTCGTCCTGGAGACTCTGGCTACCTCGGCTGTGCGTCTGGTTTACTCTCACACAGACGAGCGTGTAATAGGTGTGCTGTTGCGGGTTGACAGAGTTGAGATAGCCTCCCCGGTCCAGGCTGGGGAAGAACTCTTGGTTCATACGAAGCTTCTTGGTCTTCAGCCTCAGGCAGAAGTGTCAGTAGGGCTTGCTCGCATGCAGGGGCGGGCCTTTGTCGGTGAACGTGGGGTGGCTGAGGCTCAGCTGGTTCTCTTGTGCTTTCCTCGGGACGGATTTGAGACCTCCCTTCCTTGGTGAAATGGAAAAAGACCGACGGGTTGTGATTACCGGGCGTGGGGTCGTCTCGCCGCTGGGGGTGGGACTATTGAGTCATTGTGAAGGACTGCTTGCAGGTCGCTCGGTTATTTTGCAATGCGAGAGGCTCTCTTCGCTGGGCGTTCCGCTAGCGATCGCGGGGCAGATCCCCGAGGAGGAGTTCGAGCAATCGGCCCGCCTGATTCCGAGAAAACAGAGAAAGCTGATGAACCGGGCGACGGTCCTGGCGGCTGTCGCCTCTTGCCTAGCTTCTGAAGAAGCAGGCATCGGATATGCCCGGATCGATCCAACTCGATTAGGGGTGATCTTTGCGACATGGTTTACCTCCTATGAGTTCCTTCCTTTTATTCGTTACCTGGGGGAGACGGAGTCGGAGCAAGGATCGTGTAGAATGAACGCCGAAAGGGCCAACAGGAGATGGATGGAAACCATGAATCCGGTCGACTACTCGCTTAAAGTCCTTCCCAACCTCGCGGCTGGTCACTTGGCAATCCTGCATCAAGCACAGGGGTATTCTCGTCTATTGGCTGATGGCTGGCGGGGTGGGCTGCTGGCTGTAGCTCAGGCTGCAGAGACCATTCGTCACGGTGAGCTGGATATGGCGCTGGCAGGGGGGGCTGAGGCACCACTGGAAGAGGGGGTAATTTGTGACCTGTCGGGCCTTGAGGTGATGGCCAAAGGTGGAGAGGATCACGATCGAATTTGTCGGCCGTTTGATGTCCGTCGCAGTGGGCTCGTGCTTGGTGAAGGTGCTGCTGTGGTAGTATTAGAGGAGCGTGATCACGCCCTAGAAAGGGGGGCAACGATCCACGGTGAGGTTGCGGGATCAGCTTCAGTGGCCTCGAGCAGAGGAGGTCAAGGAGAAGACAGTCTTAGCCGGTCTATGAAAAAGGCCCTTGGAGATGCGGGGATGAGTCTGGAGGATGTGGATGTAATCCATGCCAATGGAGATTCTACCTACGAAAACGACCGTGCCGAGTGGTTGGCGATCAGGAGGGTTTTCGGTGAAAAGGCTTCCCACTTGCCGGTTGTTGCTACAAAGTCGCTCCATGGCCATCTCCTATCGGCTGCAGGTGCTGTTGAGCTTGTTAGTTCGCTGATGATGCTCGAGAGAGGGGTCATCCCGCCAATTGCTAATTACGATAGCCCGGATCCTGAGTGTGACTTGGATCTCGTCCAAGGCTTGCCGCGGAAGGCGCCGGGTATAAAGTCAATAATACTTAATGCTGTGGGTCTATTTGGCGAAGCGGCGAGTCTGGTGATAGTGAGATAGGTTGATGCGCTTTGTACTCTTCGATCGAATTGTGGAGCTTAAGAAGGGTCAGGGAGCAGTCCTTCTCAAAAATGTAACTCAAAGCGAGGACTATTTTACAGACCACTTCCCCGAGTTTCCGGTGGTTCCAGGATCCATCATCCTGGGCAGTTTTGAGCAGGGGGCGGAGATTCTCCTCGGGGTGAGCTGTGATTTTACCCTCTGTCCGGTTTTAAAAAGCCTATCGAGGGCAAGCTTCAGGCATTTTGTTTTACCAGGCGACCAGATGAAGATATTGCTTACCGTCGATAGCACTGTGCCTACACAGATAAAGGCCTTAGCTGAGGTCCATGGGAAGCGGGTAGCCGATGCTAGGCTCGAGTTTATTATGAAGAGCCCTGACGGCGATTCCAAGGTGCGTGAGGCGTGTTCCCGCCTTGAGGCTCTGTATCGAATCCTCACAGGCAGCCCGGTTGGGAAGATATGGGAAGTCTGGGAAAAGCAGAAGTAAGGGTTAGAGAGGCTTTGCGGCGGCGCAGGACAGTCATAACGGGCATAGGCCTGGTAACCCCCTTCGGGGTAGGTGTCGAGGCATACTGGCGATCTGTCCTCGGTGGGGTCTCTGGAGTCTGTGGGGTTACCCACTTCGACCCTTCAGGGCTGCCGTGCCGCTTTGCCGGCTTTCTCAAGGATACGAATTCTTCACTGGATTTCGCAAATCCTGGGAGTTGTGTCGGAGAACCGAGGTTCGTGCTTTTTGCCCTAGCTGCTTCGCGGATGGCATCTGAAGACTCGGGGTGGATGGGTAATGTGGATCCTGAGCGCACGGGTGTCTACCTTGGGACAAGCGGAGAGAGACCCAGCCTGGTCATGTATGCAGAAATTGCGTATGACGCCAGAGGAGGTAACGGGGAGATAACTCCTCGCGATTACATTCGTGTCTGGCGAACGAGGATAAATGGGGCAGTTCGGCGATTTTTACCTCAATATGCAGCCGTGATGACCGCTTGGGAATTGGGTGCTCTGGGACCGGTGATGACCATCAATACGGCCTGTACGTCCTCGGCGCATGCTATTGGGGAGGCCCTGAGGGCAGTCCAGTATGGGACGGTCGATTTGGCAATTGCAGGCGGATCGGAATGTATTGTCTCGCAGATTGGCTTTCAGATCTTCTCACCGCTTGGTGTCCTCTCTCAGCGCAACGAGGCTCCGGAAAAGGCTAGTCGGCCTTTTGACGCGGATCGTGACGGGTTTGTCCTGGGAGAAGGCGCAGGTATCCTAGTGTTGGAGGAGATGGGATCTGCCGTTCAGCGGGGGGCCCCAATCCTTGCCGAATTGGTTGGCTACGGGACTTCTTGTGATGCCTATCGGATCACCGATGAGGCGCCTGATGGTCGTGGAGCCGTCCTGGCCATGCGAAGAGCCCTGGAGGATGCCTCACTCTCTCCGGATGAGATCGACTACATCAATGCCCATGGAACCTCGACTCCGATGAACGACCGGGTCGAAACACAAGCCATCAAGGCAGTTTTTGGTAGCCACGCCTATGAGATCCCGGTGAGTTCCACCAAATCGATGATTGGGCACACGATATCCGCTGCCGGGGCAATCGAGCTCATCACCTGTGTCCTGGCGCTGAGGGATCGGATCCTTCCGCCCACGATCAACTATGAGCATCCCGACGCGGACTGTGATCTCGACTATGTTCCAAATCATGCAAGGCGGGCTAACCTGGAGGTTGCCATGTCGAACTCCTTCGGATTCGGTGGACACAATGACTGCCTGGTAGTCAAAGCTTTTTGTCCATGAGGAGCAGCGATGGAGGGTGAAAGCGCGCTTGCAAGGGAAAGAGAAGATGTCGGAAAAATCACGGACCACGCGACCCTGTCCATAGTCATTCCAGTCTTTAATGAGGCAGGATCGCTCGATAGTCTCCATCGCCGTCTCTCCCGAACGCTTACCGAGGTAGGAAAGTCGTACGAGATCATCTTTGTGGATGATGGGAGCACTGACGGTACCGAGAGAGTACTTAGGGAGCTCCACAAGAAAGACCCTGCGGTTACGGTGATCCGCTTTAACCGCAACTACGGTCAGCATGCGGCCGTTATCGCCGGGTTTGAGCGGGCACAAGGGGATGTTGTTGTGACCCTCGACGGTGATCTGCAGAACCCACCGGAGGAGATCCCCAAGCTTCTGGCAAAGCTCCAGGAAGGCTACGATGTGGTCGGGGGTTGGAGAGAAGGACGTCAAGATTCAGGAATCCGGCGGGCGCTCTCTTTTTTGATGAATCAGGTGACGTCTATAATCGTCGGTGTAAGGATGAGAGATTATGGTTGTATGCTCCGGGCCTATCGTCGGTCGGTAGTGGAGAGTGTGTGTCGGTGTCAGGAGGCTTCCAGCTACATCCCGGCTCTGGCAAATACTTTTGCCGGGTCCGTGGCCGAGATACCAGTTTCCCACTCCCCGCGGAGTATCGGGCAGTCCAGATATACCCCGTTTCGACTCATGCGGCTAAATTTCGATCTTATGACGGGTTTCTCGCTTCTACCGATCCAGGTGGTGAGTTTTGCGGGAATCATTATCTCTTTCCTGGGTATTGCCTTCGCGCTGTATCTCGCTGTTCGGCGATTGGTGATCGGCCCTGAAGTGGAAGGTGTCTTTACCCTCTTTGCGATCCTATTTTTCTTTGTCGGTCTTCAGATTCTTGCCCTGGGTCTTATAGGGGAATACGTCGGGCGAATCTATATGCAGGTCCGTCGGCGGCCCCGATATGTAATCAAGGAAACCTGGGAATGAAGATCGCGGTATTTGCCTATCACGATATTGGATACGAGTGTCTCAAGACCCTCATCGAGTGGAATGAGGAGATCGTCGGGGTGGTTACCCATGAGGACAATCCGGATGAAGAAATCTGGTTTCGATCGGTGGCCGAACTGGCTCGGTCCCACGGACTTCCCGTGTTTACCCCTGTCAATCCCAACACATCGAACTTTGTCAATCGCATAGGTGGAATGGAACCAGACCTTATCCTTTCATTTTATTACCGAAGACTCTTGTCCAAAGAGCTCTTGGCCATTCCCCGACTAGGTGGGATTAACCTTCATGGCTCTCTTTTACCCAGGTACCGTGGCCGCTGCCCGGTCAACTGGGTCCTCATCAATGGGGAGTCTGGCACTGGGGTAACGCTCCACTACATGGTCGCGAAGGCCGACGCGGGGGACATTATTGCCCAAAAACAGGTATCTATTGATATAGAGGATACTGCACTGAGTCTTTTTCACAAACTCACCGCTGCCGCAATCCAGCTCCTGAGAGAGACCTATCCACTGATCAAGGCAGGGTCCGCCCAGAGGATTCCTCAGGATTCTCGTCAATCCACATCCTTTGGCGGTAGGCGACCTGAAGATGGAAAAATAAGCTGGGAGTCGTCTTCACTTGCCATCCATAATCTCATCCGTGCCGTAACCCATCCTTACCCGGGCGCCTTTACCTTTCACACGAGACGGAAGCTCTATCTGTGGCGGTCGAACTTTAATCACCAACCCTCAATCGAGAACGGGAGACCGCCAGGATTTATTGAATCTTTGGACAAGGACAATGGGATGATTGTATCTACAGGAAACGGTAGCTTGCTTGTGACGCGTGTACAGTTCGAGGGAGAAGAAGAGGTGGCGGCAAACGAACTGGTAGAACGCCAACGAATTTCTTTAGGTATGAAGTTGGGAGAATAGAGGATAACCGTGAAACGTCAATCGTAAGGCGTCAGGTGTAAAAACTGCAATGTTCAAGGTCCAACGTTCAAGGTGTAAAGTTCGAAATGCAGTGACGCCGGCGAGCCGGGAGGCTGGTAAGCAAAGGGCGAGATTGACTCAATAGACGAAACAGACGCGATTGACGGAATGGCGAATAACGAAGGACTAGTGACCGGAAGGAGAGGATAGGTGAAGGTGCTCATTACTGGTGGGGCGGGATTCCTCGGTTCTCATCTGACCGATGCGCTTCTGGCCCAAGGAGACGAGGTTACAATCCTTGATGTGGCTCCAGACCTTAAAGTGCGCCATCATTTGGGGAATCCGAGGTTCCGTTTTGTTCGCGATTCTATCCTAAACCGAGAGATTCTCGAAGGACTGATCCCATGGTGCGACTTGATCTATCACTTGGCAGCTGTAGTAGGGGTGGAACATTATGTGGCAGATCCCTATCAGGTTCTCAATGTTAATGTGAATGGGACACAAAATATTCTTAGTGTTAATTGCATGTTAATTGCGTAACTTACTGTCTTTCTGATATTTCTTTCGAGACCCATTTCGGTTTTTGCGCGGATTCCGGTACTTCTGATACGCTGATTCTTACGAAACTACACGAAGAAGATTTCGGATCTCTGCGGATACATTGCAACTTGATTATCGGGTCGAATCTCCGAGTCACAAGAAAGTTGCACTTCCTCGCTTGACGAATAAGATGGAAGTTGAGGCTTTGGCCTCAACGTTAACAGGTTCGCCTGTTGATGGCCGCCCTGCTGAAAGAGGCCCGAGCCTTCGCCGGTATTGGGGGCGGTGGACGCGGAAGGCAAAATCGGCAGCGAAACTGGTGAGTGAAAGCTGATCAGTCGAACTGACGGAACGCTTTGAGGAACTCGGAAGAATCAAAGTGGTATGCCTTGGGTAGCCCGATACGAAAAACAGATTCGGGCTTGGACGCGGGGAACTCGCCGCAAGGGGGGTGAACCGGGAAAGAGCCAAGAAAATGGGACATGCAGACCTGCCCCAGCGTCCTCTAAGCAAAAAAGCGGCCAGTTGGCCGCTTTTTTCGTTGTATTGACGCAAAACCTGAAAGCGCTACGCTTATCAGCAATGCTCCACAATTCGGGCGCCTAGAAGAAGAATCCCATGTCCAGACAACTTGCGAGCAACGCCGAACTCACAAGGATGATTCAGGACCGAATCAGCGAAGGTAAAGAGTTCGATTGCCGCGATGTGAAGGTTGAGTCTGTGCGTTGGCACGAGCCTGATGAAACCGGCTGTAACTGGAACTGGAGCGTCTATAACGGTCCCCCGCCATGCTATGCGGTTGTCAGTGCAATCGTTTCCGATCTTCGGCGCCGATACAACCTCAGAGATGATTGAGGATTAATGAAGCCGGGCCATCCCTGGCCCAGCAATTCCTAACCGACGACAAGTGCGAAGAGCAAAATAATTGCGCCGATGACAACAAACACTATTCCGTACATCAGAAGGAAGGCGATAAACCCGGCGAAGCCTTCCTTATGTAATCCAAAGTTAACCCCAATAATGATTGCGGCAACAAAGGCAAGAGCAGCTACGAATTCAAACGTGCCGAACGGCCTAGCGCGGATAACTTCCCCGACCAACAGGGTTATTCACAACTTAGTTAGCGTCGCTCCTTATAGAAGTACGCCAAGCAGTCACGCTCGACCTCTGCTTTTGTAGGGTTGCCTGTGAAGAAGTCATCCTTATTTGCCACGCAATATTCCATGTACGCAGTTCTGGCGCCTTCCTCCTGTTGAGCTGCAACGTGGGCAGGCCACCAAGCATGAAAAGCAATGGCGGCAGCGATGGCAAATAGCCCGGCGGTCAGCAGCAGCGAGTTTCTGGAATACTTCATTTGTCTAGTTTCCTGATATGCGATTGGCGCTGCAGCCTCAGTCGCCGGGGAAGAGCAGCAAACTGCTCTGCGTCGCGTTGAGCCGCATGGGAAGCGCCGCCTGGTACTCGGGCGAGTTGTACCAGGTCTTGGCTGCCTCTTTGTTTGGGAACTCGATGACGACCCCTGAGAACGCGTTCCACTCGCCATCGAGCTTCTCGATATCGCCGCTCGCCAAAAATTTGCCGCCATGAGCCGCGACCGTCGGGGCGGCGGTTTCCGCATACTTGCTCATCAAATCAGGATCCTTCAGCTCGGCAAGGCTGGCGACTACATATGCTGCCATGACTCTCCTCCCTGTTTGAATGTGCTGGAATTGGGGTCAGCAGAAGACGTGGAGCGTCAGCATAGCACCCCTCGGCTGGACTTCCGATGTGGGTCAAAAACCGGTGGCATGAGGCGCGTTGAGCGAACGGCAGCTTTCTGATCCGCAAGCGGACGTTTAAGATCGAGTGATTTTATGCATGATGTTCGCAAAGCGGCTTACAATTTTGCGGTCGCCCGTTGAGACATTGGAGTACAAACATGCGAACTGGTGGATGCCAATGTGGCAGCGTGCGGTACCAGTGTGTCGAACAGCCAGTTGAACTTTACATCTGTCATTGCAAAGAGTGTCGCAAGCAATCTGCGTCGGCATTCGGCATTTCCTTCTTTGTACCTCGCGCAAGTTTTCATCTCATTAGCGGAACACCTCGATATTGGGCTAGAGACACGGATAGCGGACGGAAGCTCGAGTGTGCCTTTTGTCCAGCGTGTGGATCACGCCTCTGGCATCAATCATCTGGCAAATCTGAGACGATATCAGTGAAGGGCGGATCTCTGGATGAGCCGGTGGATATCTCGAATGCAGTTCACATTTGGACATCAAGCAAACTCCCGAGTGTAGTAATACCGGAGGGTACAAGACAATTTACCGAAGAACCGGACTAATCTGACTGTCTGCTTCTGGCCGTTAGCTGCCCTTCAATTCAATGATTTTCTTCCGATATGAAGGTCCGCTTTCGGGAAAAGCAGACGTTCACGGTCTAACCTAGGAGTGCCGTCAATTCTTGATCTGGGGAATGACTGCTTTATCCTCTATACCGGACGTACATGCAGCCACTGTTGGAAAAGCTCGCAGCATTGAACTCGCCGCGAAACGTGCCGCCATATCTGCCAATTGTTGCATGCCCTTATTTGATAGCTTCACCCATTTCCCATTGAAATATTCCAGTACCTCGCCGCTCTATACGTTTCGTAGCCAAGACCGATAAGAGACCCGACGAGCGTACAGATTGCGAACCAACCACTATGCCCGCTAAACCATATCCAGCTGCCCGCCAATATCAAGGCGGTGACTACAGTGATTTGCGGTGCGAAGTCCCTGAGTGTCGCCGGCAAGAACCGATCAAAAAACTCGCGATTTGCCGGGTCAATCCGGGCACGCTTCATTGCCCGGTGATTGATGAAATTCGTAGTGCCATATATTAGTGCCAGAACGATAATCCAAAGCGCGAGTTTCTCTGCGCCCATAATCTCGATCATCAAGAACTGAATCAGACCGACGAAAAATGGCCAAATCGAATCCGATACCGTCGGTGTCCATCGAAAGCGCATTAACATACCTGCATACATCAGCCAGATTAGGATGATCACGTAAAGGCTCGCCGCAATTTGAAGCCAACCGAGCAACGCGACCACACTGATCTCGAATATCTCGGTTCGATGGCGCGTGTGGTCCCAGAGAAATTCGAGAGCGAGTGCCTGCACAATGCTGAGCAGCGTCAGCAAGACCATGGGAAATCTATCCTTGGCGCGATTGCGGATGGTGTCCATCAAATTCTCCCTCGATGTGTCTCTT
>JACZXR010000039.1 GCA_022571535.1 Deltaproteobacteria bacterium
AGACTTGCCGACCAGGGCCGAGGCATCCTTCACGCCCTTCTGTTTGAGTGCGATCTTCTCGATCGCGGTCACAATCTCCTTTGTCCGCTCAAAGCTGGTGCCCGGCCGGGCGCGGACATAACCCAGGAGCAGGGAGGTATCCGTGAGCGGCATTTGCTCCTGCTCCAGGGTGTCGTAAATCACAAAAGTCGACCAGATGAGGACGGCAGTCGCCGTTACTACGATCCACTTATAGGTGATCGCCCACCCGATCACTCGACCGAAGAAGCGCTCAAAGATAAAATAGTACCTTAGAAAGATATGGTAGATAATCTTGCCGATCCACCCGGGAGGCGCTTCATAAGTCGGCGCCATGGATTCGGCGGTATCAACACGATCGAGCTGATCCTCGTCTTCGATGGCACCCGGCCTGGGTTTAAGCAGGTAGGCCGCCATTAGGGGAGTGAGGGTCAGAGCCATCAAAAGGGACGCTATCACGGTGGTGATCATCGGGATGGTCATGCTCCGGAAACCCGAGCCCATATCCCCGGTCATCTGCGTCATGGGGATGAGCATGATGAGAAAGGCGAAGGTGGCCCCGGTCATGGCCTTTTGGACCTCTTCGGTCCCACGAACGGCCGCGATCCTGGGGTGTACACCACGCTCGATATAGCGCCTGATCACCTCGACGACGACCACGGAATTATCCACCAGCTTTCCCACCACAAAGACAAGACCTAACATGATCCCAAAGTCCCTCTGAAAGCCCATCATATGAATGAGAAAGAATCCGAAGGCCACGGTGGACGGTAGGATGGCCGCCGCGATAAAACTTCCACCAAGCTCCCCAAGGAAGAGGAGCATGACCAGGCTCGCGAGCACTACCGCCAGGAAGAACTGACGGGTGGCATTTTTATCATTCAGACCAATGTAGAAGGTCTTGTCAAAGACCACATCGAACCGAAGCCCCGGGTATTCCTGCTCCAGAAGAGAGGTAAGCTTCTTTGCCTCATCTGCTACAGTTATAAAGTCCCTTAGCGGTTCCGCCTGCACACCGAGCCAGATGGCCGGTTCCCCGTTATAGATAAAATCGCCATACATCTGGGCGAAGGTATCCCGGACCTCGGCCACATCCTTGAGGTAGACGATCCTCTCCTTGTAACTTCCCACAGGAAGTTCCGGCAAACGCCGCATCAGCTCCTTTTCCTTGAACTCGCTGGGGATGCGCACCTCGATCTGGTTCCCCCCGTCAATCAGCGGGCCGCCGCCCCGGTCTAGGTTGGCGGTATCGATGGCCTTGCGGATGCCCAAGACAGAAAGGCCGTAGGCCTGAATGCGGTCACGATCCACGACGACCTGAATTTGCCGGTCAGGTCCGCCAAAGATTGATGCAGCCAGGACCCCGTCGATTTTCTGGAACTGTGTTAAGATGACATTATTGAGCATCTCCTTGAGTGCCGTGCGGTCGACGCCTTCACGGCGCACGGCAAACTGGATCAGGGGGACATTCTGGCGGTCCACATGGATCAGCCGGGGCGCTGTCGTGTTGGCCCCGGCCCTGGGCAGTTCATTGACAATGGTATCCAGGAGGGACTTCATCTCGGCCCGCTTTTGCGGGAGGTCCACGTCGTAGTCGAAGTAGACCACGATCTTAGAATAGCCCGCCTGCGAGACCCCCAGGACAAAGTTGATCCCTCCTACGATCTGGATCTTCTTCTCGAGGGGCCGGGTGATGTAGCGCTCCATATCCTCCGCCGACATCCCCGGGAATTTCGTCACCACGCCAATATTGGGCGTCGGAATCTTGGGAACCATCCGCTGGGGAATCGTCAAAAAGGAGTAAACACCCAGGCCGATCATGAGAAGGGACATGACGATTGTGACATGAGGGTTATTCAGGGCGAATCGCGGCAGGCTCCAGCGCCGCTGTTGTAACCGCACAGCCTCCGACATCAGGGTCCTCCCTCTCTACGGACTACCATGACATTCTCGCCATCCGTCAGGCCTCGGTTCCCCTCATAGATCACGAATTCGCCCGGTTTCACTCCTTCGAGGATCTGAACAAACCGCTTGCCACGGACCCCAACCTGGACTTCTCGCGCCTCGGCTGGTCCCTGATCGGCAAAGGCGGGGCCGACAAAGACCACGGTCTTCCCGCCCGGGAGGGTTATTAGGGCAGACCGTGGGACCCGGACCGCCTTTTTAGCATGGGCCCTGTAAAAGTCCCCCACAACATACGTATTAGACTTGAAAACAGCACCTGGGTTGGGCAGGCGAACCTCCACAATGCCGGTCCGGGTGACCGAATCCACCGTGGGAAAGACCACCGAAACCTCGGCCCGGAGCACGCGATCTTCGCCCTCGGGATTGTGATCTTCACTCCCGGGAGTATAAACTTCTCCCAGCGATACGAGCTGAACGGCCTTACGATTTCTCAGATAATCAGAGAAGGCTTGTCGGATAATCCCGGACTCCACCTGAGGAAAGCGCAGATAGACAGGCGTCCCCTTGCGAAAATGCAGCAGATCCTTCTCGGCCACATCGAAATGGATTCGAACCCAATCCAGACGTTCAATCTTCAAAAGCGGGGTTCCCTTTTTGACATACACCCCAGGGTAGATCATCCGCTCCGAGACCAAGCCCGTAATCAGCGCCTTAATCGTCGCATAGCCGATCTGCGTTTCAATGAGTTTCACCTTGGCCTGGGTAACTTGATACTTCATGCGGGAGCGATCAAACTGTGAAGCGTTGATGGCATTGGCCTCGTAAAGCCTTTTGTCGCGCGCGTACTCCGCCTTCCAGAAATTCTCATCGGCGCGCGCATGCTCCAAGCGAGGCTCCAGCTCTGACGTTTCTAAGGTGGCCAGGACCTGACCTTTCTTCACATGAGCGCCAGGATAGACTTTCAGATCCTTCACAAAACCTTCTATGCGGGCAAATACGGTTACCTCTTCAAAGGGCTTGACCGTTCCGGTATAGGAGACAACGTCGGCCAGTTCCCCCTCTTTCACCATCGCTACCTTCACAGCCTGAGGTCCAATCACAGGGGGGGTAAAGAGCATATCAGGTGTCAGGGTGGGCTGGACCCACGCGGAAAAATTCTGGGCCAGCCAGAGGATCAACAGTACACCGATGGCATTCACCGTGAGCTGCCGGGCCCATCTGGACCCCGCATACCAGCTGAGTGGAGCTGTGAACCACCTGACTGTTTTACCAATACCCCTTCCCTGCCCAAGCCATACGCCAAGGATCAGGAGGAGAATTAGCCCTACCCCAATGCCAAGCCAGCCCGAGGACTCCACGGCCAGCGCCGTGATTTTCTCCACAAAATCCATGACAAAATTATCTCTCTCTCTCTTGTGCTCGTTTCTTTAAGAAAGGGCCTGGCGTCTGATCCATGATGAAAACTCCTCGGTATCGGAAAAAATAGGTCACTAGCTTCGACCTCACGGTCCCGGCAACTCGATCAAACCCACAGCCTTTCTGAGAGCCACCTTCTGTACATTGAAATCCGAGAGGGCCTGAAAGTAATTGACCTCTGCCTGAAGCTGAGCCCTCTGTGCATCCAAGAGGAACTCCACCGTGCTCCTTCCCGCCTCGAACTTGACTTGCTCGATGCGCAGGGCCTCTGCGGCCTCTTTGCGGATCGCCTCGGCCAACTTGATGCGGTTTTCGGCCTCGATCACGTTCAGATGGGCCTTCTCTACCTCAAACACGGTCTTAAGTTTATACAGTCTAAGCCTCTCACTTCTCTCAAGTAACTTGGCCCGCTCCTTTGCGATCCTTGCCCGTAGCGGCTCGTCGAAAATCGGCAAGGATAACCTCAAGGCTATCGTCTCATCATCTGTCACGGGGAAAAAATCTCTATCACCCCCTACACCTAAAACATTTCCCTTAACGAAAACTTGAGGCCACCTTTTCGACTCTTCAATCTCAACCCGCTTTTGCTGGATCTCCACCCGTTTTTTGACAATCTGATATTCGGGCCTTCTCTCCAATGCCAAATCGATGTCGCGCTTGAGGTCCAAAGGTTCTATCCTGCGTGGCAGATCTTCTTTGATTTTCAGCCTTCTGCCTGGTTTTTCCTCCCCTAAGAGGGTGTTAAGGGCAGCGTGAACAAGCTCGACCCCGTTCTTGGCACCTATGAGACTTTGTTCCACAGAGGCCAACCGGGTGTTCACCTTAAAGAGGTCGGCCGGCACTGCTTTCTGCGCCTTAACTCGAGCCTCCACCACGCGTTTAGATTCAAGGAGACTCTTGCGCGAGGCCTCCGTCGCCTGCACTACTTTACCGAGCTTGACAATGTTGTAGTAAGCGCTGGAAATGTTTAAGATAAGGTCGTCGCGGGTTTGGTCTAACCGGTGTCTGGAGAGGACTTCGTTCAGTCGGTTCAACTCGATATTGGCCGTAATCCTACCCCCGGTATAGACAGGAATGGTAAGGACTGCTCCTAAATCAATAATCTGCTCATTAAAAACCTTTCCTCTCCTACTGAGGTCACTGAGTTGAGAGCGCGGGATAAGCCTCTTTCTCTCAGCCGGTGCAAAGAGATAACCGGAACCGAAGGTTATGACCGGGAGTCTCTCCCCCCTCGCCTCCTCGATCCCGAGGGTTGCCACCTCAATGCCACTTTTAGCTGCCGCAATACCCGGATTGCGCTCCAACGCCAGCCTTATCAGGTCAGACAGGGAGTAGGGTGGAGTTGGCTCGGCCGCAAAAATCCCGGTAACGGTAACGACTAAAAGGAGAAGGAAAGTTAGAATAGCCACGGCTCTTGACTCATCCAATTTAAGATGCATCATTCGTTTCCCTTCGCTATAAAGACCTACGCTGGAAACCCTCGCACGCCCCTGTGGCGGAGCCATACTGCAAATGGGCCCCCTGTGATGCAGCCCAGGAGAATTCCAAGGGCCCAACTGACGGCTATCCCCACGGAAAAGGAACCACAGTAGAGAAAGACTTCAGGACTGAGAAGCAGGAGAAAGAAAAATCCAATCAAAATCCCATGGGTAGGAGCTTTTCCTAAACTATCCCTTCTTATAATGATGGAGAGCGACGCCAGCGGGATAAAGGCGTAGAGCGCGCCCAGGAAAAAGGTCCGCCCCACCGAGGTCGCTCCATCAAAAAGGCCTGCCGCGAACTTCTCAAATCCACTGAGTTCTGCCAGCCAGTTCAGGGAGATCCATATTCCCAAGGACACCAATGCGTATCGGGCAATAAAATTCAATTGGACATGCCTAATCCGAAAGCCCCCACCGACTTTACCCGCGGAGAGAAAAAACATGAGGTTATAGATCGCAACCCAAACAACACCGCAAATCAAAAGGAGCAAAGGGGAAAATGATTGAAGGCCCGGGCCGATTTTCTTCACTGCCAGGATAACGCCAAGAAATGCCATCACTGTAGCTGCTAATAGGGGAAGAGCCGTTTCGGCCAACTTTCTCCACAAATTCCTCCGACTCCTCCTTGCCTCCCTCCGAAGGCCTTCACGGACGCGTGAGAGTACTGAAGCCTCCACCTCCAGGGAGGGTTTTTCCTCCTCCCACTGATCCATATGACTCCAGAGCCTTGCCCACTTCTCCCGCTTGTTTCGACACCCGGGACAAGACTGCAGATGAAGGGCGAGATCCGACGGAGGGTCTTTCCCCAAAAGCTCGACTAAGTGTGACTCAACATCCTGGCATGAAACCATAGCGCAACCCTTTTAAACGATAAGGTACAGAAAAGGTTACAGCCGCTAGGGAGGGGACCAGCGCGGCAAACCACGGGGTACACTCATAATCAACCGGACAACTGCTTTAGCTGAAAGTAAACCCCGTACCACGGACTTACATCCGTGGCTTTGGGGTGCGGCCCCAGTAGAGTAATGGATCGCGACTCCACAGGGGGAAATCCAGAACATTCATCCCCGCACTTACGCACGGGACGTTCTGTGGTACGGGGTAAAGTGGTGAGCCTGCTCCCGATCCATAGGGAGGCGAGTTAGTCACCTAAAGGTCTATTTCTTCGCCCGAAATATCTCTGTCTTCGGATAATGGTCCACCCAGCCAAACCAAAATGCAGAAGCCATCGGTAAATGCTCAAGTTTCTGACCCTTTAATCGGCCTCGAATCGCTCGCCCGGTTAGCCCATTCCAAACCGAGCCGGTGACATCATCAACGAGGAAAAATCCCCTTTGCCCTGTCAACTGGACCCTCTTAAAGGAGAGGATTTGACCTTTCACTCTGCGTGTGAAAGCCATCACTGTTGCACTCTCTTTCTCAAAGGTCACAAGCAGAGGGACTGCTTCAAATACGTCGTTAACCACTGGCTGACGGCTCAGGGCAGAAAAGGGGTAGGCCTTGGCTTTGCCCTGGATCACCAGCCCAAGCACGAATTCCTTGGGGTAAATCCTTTTATCCGACCGACGGGTTGGAAGAATGCCGGTATCAGCGGACCGATAGTAAGACTCATAGGGGTCTCGGAGTGATCCGAACCAAGGAGTGCTCCCGGCGGTTAAAACTTTAGTCCCGGGGTAAAGCCGCTTCCACGTCTCCCAACTGGTAAAAATGGATTCTAAGAGTTTGAGTTTTTTTCCCTTCTGTGGTCCGGTTATGGCCGCCCCGACCAAGTGACTCCACAAGCTGTCTGTTTGATGATCGTACATGACCAGATTATTGGCATGGAGTTTACCTGAGACTCCAAAGGTTAGCTCCTTGCCTTCGATCTTACGGCCATACACGATGGCCGAATAGCAAAGGGGTCACCAGGTGACCGCGATTGGTATGCCGCCTACCCGATCGTTGACGATTTCAACTCGGCTCAGGATGGGCACAGGATAGGCGCGACTGTCTCCATTAATCTCGACGCCAATAATCGTATCTTTCCCTTTTAACCAGGGGGCGTTGCTCCCCTCTTCGAATGACGGAGAGAGGATGGCTGGAATAGCATCCTTAGGAAGAATGGTAACGATATCTTCCGGACGTAAATCCTGGGCAGGGAGGTCATGCGGGGCCGAGATCAAAAAGGATAGGACCGCTAAAAAGAATATTGGATAAATCATCTGGTTCACCTTTTATCTGGGTTGAGCAATACTCCGGTCTAGGTCAAGCCGACGAAACCAGATCGAACGAAAACCGGGGATAGGCGCAAAGAGAATCACTTAGAAGGGTCGTCACTGGATTCGCCCTGCCCCGTAACTTGCCATCCTGAGCGGAAGCGATAAATGGCCCACCCGATGGCGAAAGCGGCCAGCACCGCCACAACTGGAAAGATCACCGGGTATCTCACGTAGAGAGCCCCTAGCCCGGCTCCAGTAGCCGTGAACACGATGGCGCCGGGCAAGAGTCCCAGGGCGGTGGTCCAGAAAAAGGTCAAGCGATGCAGCAGCGTGAAGCCTAAACCCCAGTTGACAGCAGTGAACGGAACAACAGGAATAAGCCTAAGGACTAAGAGCCCTGCCCAGCCGGCCGAGATGGCGATCCGATCCGCTTGGGCAAGGGTGCGTTTGGAGACGATCCGCGCGGACAGGGGGCGCCCGAACTTACGGGCGATCTCGAAGCTGATTTGCGCCCCGACGAGTGCACCGCTCCAGGTAATGACCGTTCCGACCACCGTGCCGAATACCATCCCGTTCACTATCGCGGGAATCTCGGCGGGGAACGGGAGTACAGCGACGACAATCATGAATAGAGGGGCCAGGACGTAGGCCCACATTCCCGTTTGTTCGATCCACTGCGCTAGTGCTTCCATGATTTGTGTCGTTGCCTATCATAAATGACCGGCTATGAGAAGCCTGCGCTTTTCCTGGCATGCATGACTGGGGTGGTGTCTTCTTCCGTCTTGGACAATGGCAACCTAATCCCCTTGAATCATACCGTTGTGATTCCCTTTAAACGACCAAAGAACAAAAAGGTTACACCTGTGTGGAACAAACTCAGCATCTCGTTTGACTATTTTCTGACGAGACTCTGTGAGATGATAATTATCGCTAGAAGGGATACACCCCGAGCTGGTCTTTCAGGACTACCTCAAGAGTTTTCATGGCCCGATGGGCTTTGACTTTGACAGCTCCAGGAGTCGTGTTGAGAATTTCAGCGATCTCTTCATATTTAAAACCCTCGTATTTTGCAAGGATAATAACCTCCCTCTGATCGAAAGGTAGAGCCTGGACCGCCTGGCGGATATAGCCGGCGATTTCTCTCTCTCCAACCTCGACCTCAGGATCCTGCTGACGCGGAATCGAAAGCGGCTCCGACAGACTAGATCCCCCGGCAACTCTCTCCCTTACCTCTTCAAGCTCCACGATATCTGCCCGGTGTTTTTCTACCCGTGCGGCGTCCTTGAGAAGATTGCTGGCAATAGTGAAGATCCAGGTGGAAAACGCCGCCGATGGCCGATAGGACTTCCTACTGCGGTGGACCTTGAGAAAGGTATTCTGAAGGAGATCTTCCGCCAGGGACCGGTCGCCGGTGTGCCTGAGGAAATAGTTAAAAATTCTTAGCTCGTATCGCTTGAAAAGCCCGGTAAAGGCCTCTTCATCCCCATCTCCATAGGAAAGCATCAGTTCCTCGTCAGATGGTATTCGAGTCGATCTCATGTGAGCTATTCCACGCGCTTAAAATAAATTTGCAACGATTAAAAGACAACGAGAACAAGAGGGCCTTGTGAATACGAACTTAGAAATTCTGGCCGTCCATAGCTGGGATGACCAGCAGCCCAAACGGCGTCTTCCCCACCTTCAGAGTCTTTACCACCTCCAATTCTGAGAGGTCGATCACCGAGACGGTATCGTCTCGCATGTTAGTGACGTAAGCATACTTACCATCCGGCCTGAAAACGGTGTTGACCGGGCCATTCCCCACCGGGATCGTCTTTACTACCTCAAAGGTGCGGGCGTCGATCACCTTGACGACCTTATCGCCGATGTGGGTGACAAAGGAATACCGGCCGTCAGGGGTAAACTCATTGGCAGCCGGCTTGTTCCCCACGGGGATCCTTTTGACCACCTCAAAGGTCGAGGTATCCAGAATGGAGACGACATTTGCGTCCCTCTCCTCAACCCATAGGAATTTGCTTTTAGGTGAAACAGTTAACATGTGTGGCTTACTTCCTTTCTTAAAAGGGATGACTCTGATGACTTCGAAAGTGGCGGTGTCGATGACTGACACGGTGTCCTGATCCCGGTCCGGCTCAAAGGCCAGCTTGCCGTCGGGGGCAATATCGATATCGCAAGGAAACTTTCCGGTTGGGATCCTCTTCACGATCTCAAAGGTGGAGGTATCAATGACGGCCACCAGATCATCGCCCGCAGCAGGGACCAGAGCCCGTTTTCCATCGGCCGTTAGCTCCACGCCAAACGAAGGGCCCTTCCCCACGGGGATTCTTCTCACAACTTTCAACGTTTTCGGATCAAAGATGAGCACAGCCGCCGTCGCCGGATTCCCGTCTACCATCCAGATATACCGTCCGTCAAAGTAGTTGCCGGTCGCAAACCACCGTACCTTGAAGCCCACATCCACCGTGACAACCAGCTCGTTACTCAGCGTATCGATAATTGAGACACTCTCAGATCCCACATTAAAGACATAGACATAAGCATGCTTCTGTTCTGCTAAAGGCGAACCATAGATGGTGCTTGGAGTTACCAGAACGAGCAGGAGAAACCCGCTAAACATTCCCTTCATGAAACACATCATTTTTATTCCTCCTTTGTTTCGCTCAGTTGGTTAGCTTCGATACTCTTTATATTCTTACCGATAAAATGTTCAACAGAACGACTTCAAGAAAGTTTTTCGCGCCAAGCCTGTCCTAAGCAAAGCCGAAGGGACGCCAAGAACGCAAAGAAAACTTTTTTGATCCTCCTCCTTGGCGTCCTTGCGCCTTTGCGAGAGTCATCGTTTATCCGATTCCCTAAACCCAAATTCAACGGAAAATTTCAAATATCTTTGGCTAGATTTAATATAGCAGGCTGGTCTGCTGCTGCGAAGCCCTCGCCTCTCCACTAAGAGAAGAGATTATAAAACTTAGTATCTCTCAGACACATAGTCGATCAACCCTCCTTCCGCTCATTTCACTGCCGTCGGATCCCTCTTTTTTTTGTTGATTGCTTGATCGTACCTCCGGGAGATGTCTGGCTGCATCTCCTGCTGCTCAGCGGTCCACCAGGTCTTGATGACGGCTAAAACTGCCTCCAGATCATCTTTACCGAGATAAGTGAACCCGGGCATAACGCTATATCCTGGTCCTGGTTTGCCGTGGAGAATCCACTCCTTCAGCTGAGCGTCGGGATGGTGCCAGGTATGCCCCTTTTCGTTGTGGGGATGCGCCCTACCTAGTGTCCCTTTACCGTACCGGTCGCCATGGCACGGCTGACAAGATGTAGCGTACACTTTGGCTCCCCTCGCGAGCATTTCAGTCAAATTCGATTGCTCCACAACGGGCGGTGTGAGGATACGTTCTGCCGCTACCTTGGAAGCCAGGGTAGGGACCCCAGCAGGTGAG
>JACZXR010000474.1 GCA_022571535.1 Deltaproteobacteria bacterium
CTGTTTGTAGTGCGAACCGGCAACTCACCTCCAGTATAGTTGCAGACCGAAGATTATAATGTCGCTAATTGCTGCCATATGTTGCTCCAAACGGGGTATGCCTCGATTATTTTTTACGGATCGGGGTGGACTAAGCCGGATTTTTAGTGGTGACCTCTATTGCTTATTGTTTGGAGAGACTGTTTCGCAAGATTGAAGAAAAGCCGTTTTTTCCCTGCTCTGCGTACCAGAATCGTTCTCCGTCAAGGTCCATGCAGCTCGGCTTGAAGGGGACCGCAAGGCGTTCCACAACTTTTTCCCGTGCAGTATCATATCGGATGAAAAAATATTTGGCCTGTTCTCTTCGGCTCCAATGGCCGAGGGGGCCAGGGTCGCATTCAACCAGCCATAGCTCACCCCCATAAGAGGATGGGCTAAAGGATTCCTTTTCTGTTCGAATGACCCACCTTACCTTTCCGTCGCTCGGATCCAGACAAAAAAGCTTGCGATTGTTTCGATGTGTGAGCCAGAGTTTCCGTTCTTGTAACGTGACACCCGCGGAGGCCCCGTCTGGGCAATCGAACTGCCGTATCTCTTCATTCCTTTCCAGGGACCACAGGACAATTCGTTGTCCAAGCTTTCCCCCTCCGGCTATAAGCCAGAGTCCCTCTTCCGAAGGGCAGACGTCTGCTACCGGGTGGGGAGGAGTAAGTTTTACCTTGCACATCCTGCTTTCCGGGTCGTAGAGGGCTACTAGAGATTTTTCGGGCGAGGCGAGCCAGAGGAGGCCTTGCCTCCATTTCATTCCCGTTATGCGGAGCGATCCAGGATCCACCATAAGTCTTTTACTGAGCCGCCTATAACCTAAGTGAAGTCGCCAGTGAGATCAACGGTCTCTTTGTTTTGGTTGATTATTGGGTAACTCCGCGGCTTGCCGCGGGCACAAATCTGGTGGGGTTTCCCCCGTGGAATCGCGGTCCATTACTCTACAGGGGGGAGATCCGGTAGCTCTTCCCTTTGGTCGACCACGGGGTTTAAACCCCATGGTCAATATTACTTGATTTCCTGGATGGTCGGTATTTGCCCGGTTTAAATTTCTCGAAGATAGAGGACTAGCCTATGCGGGCTGGTGCAGGGAGAATGTTTTTCACCTAGCTTTGAGCAAGTGTCACTTGGTAGTCTAAGATGAGCATCTATTCGGTTGCAAAAATTCACGGAAGGGAATGGTGAGCGCAGCTAGGAACAGACAATAGGGCAAACGATAAGACGGCCCTTACATCCCTATTCCCGTATTTTTAATGTAAATGCTGGAGGGATTTTCGTTAGTGCTTGTGCTCTATCCTCTTCCCGTAAGTTACCTCACCCTTATCCACCCTCAGCGAAAATCCACACTCCGGGTTGGTGCACGCCCATGCCTTGAACGTCACAGAGGCCCCTTCCTGCCCGTAGTCCGATAAAGGGATTAGGGTTCCATTATTGCACTTCTGGCATTTCGGCAGATCCATCTCCACTCCTCCTTATCAGTTCATCAAAAACGAACCCCACACCGAACATAACGAAAATTTATCGAATATCCTATAGGAAATCAAGCCAGTTCTTCGTGCAAAGAATCTCGTTGACACTTTATGGGCCCAGGGGCTATAGTTTAAGTCCGTAACGTGCCCTCTTGGGGGTGTGTTGCGGATTTTTTGTTTTTGGGGAAGGGAAGGCCAGTCCCTGATTTCGAGGTTGTAGTCTTCACGTCTGAGGTCTGAAACCATTGATGACCGTTGTGGCAATTATCCCGGCTCGTTATAATTCTACCCGCTTTCCCGGAAAACCTTTGGCTGCAATTGGGGGTAAGCCGATGATCCAGCATGTGTACGAGAGCGCTGCCAAGGTGTCAGGTTTGAATCGGGTCTTGGTCGCTACTGATGACCGGCAGATCTTGAAGGTGGTAAAGGGGTTCGGTGGAGAGGCGATCCTCACGTCTCGCGATCATGTTAGCGGGACCGATCGACTGGCAGAGGTGGCAAGGAAGATAAAGGCCCAGTGGATTGTTAATGTGCAGGGGGATTTACCCTTTGTTCGGTCTCAAACGATCTCGCGAACCCTTCGGGCCCTCATGCGTGATCACTCTATTCCGATGGGAACAGCCAGAACGCCCATCTTCCATAAAGAAGAGTTGGTCGACCCCAATGTCGTCAAGGTAGTAACCGACTCTCAGGGCTTTGCCCTGTACTTCTCCCGTGCCCCCATACCCTTTCTCCGAGGGCAGAATGGGTGGAACAAGGGGGATATTGAGATTTGGGGTCATCGTCATATCGGGGTTTATGTCTATCGGCGCACTTTTCTCCTCAGATTCTCCCGATTGCGGCCGGTCGCGCTAGAACGAGCTGAAGGGTTAGAACAACTTCGAGCGTTGGCCCATGGGTATCGAATTCGAGTGATAGATGTGGACGAGCCTTCGGTGGAGGTGGATACCCCGGAGGATTTGAAGAGGGCGGAAAACTATCTGAGGATTTCAGGGAACAGAGAATAACCATGGCCAATGTAAAAACCAAATTCATATTTGTGACGGGCGGAGTGGTGTCTTCTTTAGGAAAGGGTTTGGCGTCTGCTTCCATCGGAGCGCTGATGGAGAGCCGTGGGTTAAGTGTGACACTGTTAAAGATGGACCCATACATTAATGTTGATCCGGGGACGATGAGTCCGTTCCAGCACGGGGAGGTATTTGTCACCGATGACGGCGCGGAGACCGATCTCGACCTGGGACACTACGAGCGCTATGTCTCCACGCTGATGGGGCGAAAGAATAATTTTACGACTGGACAGATCTATGACACGGTCATTG
>JACZXR010000475.1 GCA_022571535.1 Deltaproteobacteria bacterium
AGCGCTACCAGAAGTAAAAACGACGGCCCGATTTGGACCCCCGCTGTGGTTTCCTGCACGTGCCATCCGGCTTTATGAGCAAGAGCCGGGGGAGCCTGACGACTCTGAGATTATAGGTGCAGTGTTCGTTCAGGTGTTCAAGGCTGATTATGGCCCTAGAATCCTAAGCTGCGCCTTATCGTCAACAACTGGAGTAATTTCGTCCTCCTCGAGGTCCGACCAAGAATAAATCCATTTGCCAATATCCACGGGATCGTTTGCCTCTGCGATGGCCCAACCGGCTTGTTGATTGAGAGCATGCCAGCGGCCCAAGAGTTTGACACCTGGTGGTACATCCCCGCCCTTTTCCTTAAAGTGGTCGAAGACGGTGTCACGGTTCTCAGGTTTGATTTTCCAGTGAACGAGAAACAGCATAAAAATTCCTCCTTCGACAAGATTTAGGGGGAGAATACTAGCGAGCACCCTTACTGTCAATGACTTCAGGTTGGGTGTGTTGAAGTCAACCGCAAACGGCGTCACTCCACATGTGCCAAGCAGTCCTGTTTGATTCCAGACGCAATTAAACGACGCTTTAATTGAGTCCTAGAATAGACGGATGTTCTGTGAGTCTCAGGACCGCCAGAGATGTTGCTCAAGAGGTCAGGACAGCCGATTCGCATCTTCATGGCATCCTCCCGATTAGAGTTGGTAGCAATTTGATTTTGCGGAGGGAACTTCAAAACTCGCGCATCAATGGGCCTTGCACTATGGAACCCTTATCAATGCTGGGGGAGGCCCTAACTGACTCCTCAATGTGCCCTTCTAGTAAGTTGATAGAGGCATGTCAATAAGCTAGAAAGCGGAGTCTTGGCAGGCACTTACAGGTAGAGTTCCTCGCAGGACGTAATTTATCGACGCTTTAATTGAGTCCTTCGGAGAGTATTTTGAAATTACATCCCTCAATCCACACCTATCTTACGAGAGTCGTGGATCTCCAACGTATTTCCATCGAGGTCGTGGAAGTAAGCCATCCGGCCTAAGAAGACACCGTCCTGTCGGTCTTCGACTCGCAGTATCGCCACACCCTTTTGCTTGAGAAACTCCAGTGAAGGCTCAAAGTCCTCCGCTGCTACCTTGAAAGCGTGGTGAACTGTTGTGTCGCCCTCGGCGTTGGGCTTGATCGGAGTCCCGCTTTTCCCCAAAATCAAATAGTCACCACCGCACTTGAGAAAGACCATACGGGGAGTCTTATGCAGAATGCGCATACCTAGAAGCTCGCTGTAGAACTTTGAGCTGCGCTCCAAGTTCGCCACTGGAATAGTGAAGTGAACCACACCTTGGGTCTTAACCATTGTTGATCTCCTTGCAGGTACTATATCATCCTTCGTGGGCACCAATTAAGAGCAGGGATCTTATTTGCAATTTCTTTGCAGTAAGGAGATCGCAGCAAGTGTGAACCACTTCACCGCAATCTTATCGTTCTCGGGAACACCTTTTCCTGCGTTTTTTACATTCCCCCCCTTCGAAGGGAGCGGACAATTCGAGTAGTTAAGCCGAGGGAGCAGCCTTCGCCTCGACGAGTTTACCCAACCGGGCGTCGGGGTCGGCCAAAGTAAGGACGAGTCGAAGCGGACCGGTTCCGGTGTTCCGGTAACCGTGAGGTGTGCCTGGTGGTACGACAAGGCTCATATCGGCGCAAATCGGGATGGTCTCTGTACCCAAAGTGGCGATTCCCTCCCCCGAAATAAACGTCAATACCTCTTCCACAGTGTGGGTATGCAGTGGCACAACCTCACCGGGCGCGTGGAACCCGACCCAGATCGAAAGAGAAGAAGCACCTACCTCGCGGTTCACTACCATTGAAAGCGAAGGCTCCCCCGAAGCGGAGAGGATTATTGGGCGATCACGATGATAGACAACGGGCATATTGGCCTCCTTGAAAAGTTTTAGGTTTTAAAAAGTACCTGTCTCCTTTTTCTTTCCCTTTACCCTTCTACACAAGTAAGCCACAAGTAATACAGCTACTTCCCCAAAGGTTGCCCCATAAAAACCCATCCACAAGCTAATTTATAGTTACGAAGGTACCAATATCACAGGGGAAAGGGTTGTCAAGGATAACAGGACGTAATTAATCGACGCTTTAATTGAGTCCTATTACCTACCACTACTCTCCTGGATTTCTCGCGGTTCCAGAGACGAGCTGCATAATCGCCTCCGTATCTTGAGCAGAGTCAAGTCGGTAAGCTACTCTCATACCCAGTTTCCATTCCCCGCCTTCAAACCTAATATTGTGTATCGAAAGGACGTGGAAATCCTCAAAGTCAGCCCGACCCGCGCTCCGTATCCTTCCGAATTCCAGGCTTACCAACGAGACAAGATTCTCGGAAACATCGCAACGGATGTGTTTATAGTCAGCAACTCCATCAGCAAAACCCTTGCCTCGGTCAGCCGCCCAATCGAGGCGCGCCTCCACGGCTTTTCTTCCTATAGCCGGCGGACCACCGAGCGCACCTCGTAGGAACACATCATCAAAGGTCGAGAAAAAATCCTTGAATGGTTGAGGGTTTCCTTTCATGATTTCCTTTGACAATACTGGCAGTCGCTCTATTGCCTTTATCAAGCTTTCGTACTTCTCCTCACCCATATCTGCTCGAGAGACAGTGGACCTTAGAATTTCCTTTGTCATGCAAGCACCCCTTTCAGGAGAGACCACGCACTGAGTACAAAAATAATTTCTGTCGTGGGGGAAGCTTCCAAAACCTTATCAATGATTGGAAAAGGCCGTCAAGAAGATATCGTTTCATCTCAAGATGCAATTAAACGACGC
>JACZXR010000040.1 GCA_022571535.1 Deltaproteobacteria bacterium
GTGCCATGCTCTTTGCTCTTCGCGCTTTGACCTCTCCGCCTCCGCGGTGAACAAACGGCCAAGAACAGCATGGGGCATTTACCCAGATTTGGCTGGCGCCGGGGACGGAATCCGGTAAAGGGTCGAGTAGAGCACCGGCACTAGTACCATGGTGAGGACGGTTCCGAAGGTGAGTCCCGCCATGATGGTCACGGCCAGACCGATCCAGAAGACGTCCTGAAGCAAGGGGATCATGCCCAGCACGGTTGTGGCAGCCGCCAGACCGACGGGTCGCACGCGGGATAGGGCCGCCTCGATCACGGCGTCATAGGGACTCTTGCCGGCGGCCAAATTCACATTCACTTCATCGAGCAACACGATAGCGTTTTTGATCATCATGCCCACGAGGCTCATCCCGGCCAGCAAGGCTACGAAGCCGAAGGGAGCGCCGGTGACCAGCAGGCCGGCGGTGACGCCGATCATCGCGAAGGGAATCGTGAGGGCGATAACGATGGGTGGGCGAAAGGCGTTGAACAGCGCGACCACCACAAAGGCCACGATACCTATGGCCGGGATGACCCCAGGGATCAGCGATTTCTGCGACTTTGCCGAGGATTCAGTCTCGCCGCCCCATTCCATGACGTATCCGGCCGGCAGCTCGGTGGCTTCGACCTTGCTGGCGATGCTCTTCATCAGCGTAGGCAGGGTAACTCCGGCTATTGGATTGGCCTGAATCTTGATTGTGCGCCGTCGATCCCTGCGCCAGATTTGAGGGTCCTCCCACTCGGTGACGACGCTCTCGGTCACCTGGGATAGCGGTACCGTATGGGTAGCGCCGGTCGGTTTCACCTGCAGAACATCGAGGCCGCCCACGTTCTGCCGTTCCTCTTCGATCTGGCGCATCACGATGGGCGTCAGGTCGTCTCCCTCCCGATAAAGTCCCACTACACGGCCATCGAAAGCCTGCTTGGTGGCCGACGCGATGTCCTCCCTGGAGACTCCCGCCCAGCGGCCCCGCACCTCGCTATATATAGGCACGACCTTTTGCACCCGTTGCCGCCAGTCGGTCCGGGTGAGACCCGCGAGCGGCGCATCATCCAGAATCGCGGTGACCTTGGCGGCGAGGGCACGTAGAATGCCGGGGTCGGCGTCACCCGGCCCGGTGATGCGGACATCGAACTTCCACGTGTTGCTAGGGCCCACGCCAAATTTCCGGATGGGTATCTGGGCCTCGGGGAAGTTCTCCGTTACCCAGGGCTCCAGCTCGGAGACCAGGTTATCGATCTCGCGGAACTGCTTCACGTTGATGATGAGCTGCCCGTAGGATTCGTACGGCTGCTCCGGTTCCACCGGCAGGTAGAAGCGCGGCGGTCCGGCGCCGACGAACGTCGAGACACTCTCGACCCGCTTGTCCGCCAGCACTCTGTCCTCTATGCGTTTGAGCGCGGCCGAAGTTTGCTGGATGCGAGTCCCCTGGGGTGCCCAGTAGTCCACCATGAACTTGGTCATGGAGGAGTCGGGGAAGAAGAGCTTTTTGACGTTGCCGAAGCCGATGCCGGATAGAACCAGCAAGCCGACCATGCTGGCGATGGTAAGAAAACGAAAGCGGACGGCCTTCTCCAACAGGCGTCGAAAAGTCCCGAAGAAACCCCCGGCATAGGGATCGGCCGTTGAGTCGCCTTTGGGATCGGGCAGAATATCGACGCACTGCAGTGGGGTCAAAGTCACCGATATCACCCAACTCACAAGCAACGAGATCGCCACCACGCTAAACAAGCTGGCGCAGTACTCGCCGGCGCCCTCGTCCGAAGAGTAGATGGGGTAGAAAGCCATTACCGCAATCACTGTTGCTCCGAGCAGCGGCATCGAGGGTGACGAGGCTGCCTCCACCGCCGCCTTGACCCGCTCCATCCCCCGCTGCAGGCGAACCACAAAGCCGTCCGCCACCACGATGGCGTTGTCCACCATCATGCCGAGAGCAATGATCAATGCTCCCAGCGACATGCGCTGCAGGTCGATTCCGAACATTGCCATGAGCAAAAAGCTGCCGAGAATGGTGGCAACCAATGCTACACCGATGATGAAGGCGAGGCGCCAACCCATGCCAATGGTCAGCACCACAAGCACGATGAGAAGCGCCTCGGCGAAGCTCACGAGAAACCCGTTGACAGCTTCAGCGACGACATTCGACTGCCAGTGCACGCGATGCACCTCGATGCCTATGGGAAATTGCGCGACGAGTTTCTTAAGGCGCGCGTCCACCGCGCGCCCCATCTCCACGATGTTGACGCCGGCGACGTTGGTGATGGCGAGGGCGATGGCAGGCTCGCCGTTATAGCGCATGAGGGTGGCGGGGGGCTCCCGGTAGCCGCGCCGGATGGTGCCGATGTCGCGAATGCGGATGAGCTCAGACGAAGCCAGCCCGGCTTTACCGGGAGAGGGATTTTGCAGTGAATCGATCAGTGAGGGGCGGATCACCAGATTGGCGATGTCGTCGGGGGAGCCGAAGGCGCCCGTGGGCGCGATGCGAAGACGGCGATTCTGAACGTCCACATAGCCCGCGTCGACCACCAGGTTCTGTTGTGCAAGGGTCCGCTCGATGCTCGTATCGCTCAGCCCTACCTGGCTCAGTTGTGTTTGTGAAACGTCCAGGTAGATGATCTTCTTCTGCACGCCCCACAGGTCGACCCGCGCGACGCCTTCCACCAGGCTCAACTCTTTCTTGATAATCTTGACGTATCGCTCTAGCTCCGCGTAGGTGAAGCCGTCGCCCGTGACGGCTATGAGATGGCCGAATACGTCGCCGAAATCGTCTCCGACGTCCGGGCGACCCACTCCAGGCGGCAGCGACGATTCCACGTCGCGAATCTTGCGCCGCAGTTCGTCCCAGATTTGCGGCATCTCAGGGGATTTATAGCTCGGCTTGATGTTGACTTTAATGAGGGAAAGTCCGGCCCGGGAGAAGGACTCCAGGTAGTCGAGCTGTTTCATCTCCTGCAGGGCGAGCTCGATGCGATCAGTGACCTCGAGCTCTACCTCTTTCGGGCTCGCGCCGGGATAGGACGTGATAACGACCGCAGTCTTGATGGTGAATTCAGGGTCCTCGAGTTGGCCAAGACTGAAGAACGCCGCGACGCCCGCGGCAAACACCAGAAATACGGTAAAGTAGGTGACGGCCCTCTTTTCGATGGCGACGGCGGCAAGGTTCATCACTCTACTGTCCCTTTTCCTGGAGGATCCTGACTTTTTGACCCTCACGGAGATAGTGGACGCCTGCAGTCGCAATCCACTCCCCTGATATTAGACCGTTTGTTATCATGATGCCGCGATCTGTGAGTTTACCTGTCTCGACCTCGCGTCGACTCACCGTCTTTGTCTGTTCGTCGATAACCCATATATAGGCCTTATCAGTCTCATCAGGTGAAAATGTTGCAGACACGGGTACTTCGATTCCTGCGTTGTTGGCGTCATCGGGCAATCGGCCTTCTGCCCCCACGGTCTTCCCCGCCATACCTGGGAGGATTTTCATGTCCTTCGGCTGATCCATGATCAGGGTAACCGGATAGGTTCGGGTGGTCTGCGAAGCCTCCTTACCGATCTCCTTGATCTTTGCCGGAATCTCCCGGTCCGGGAACGTGTCAAAGCGAACGAACACCTTCTTCACATGAGGCGCGAAGGAAATCAGGTTCTCTGGAATGTTAACAATCATCTCGATTCGTGAAGTATCAACCAGTCGGACAACCGGCTGCTTGGCCCTGACATCCTCGAAGTTTTCAACGTAGGTCGTAACCACGGTCCCGTTGAACGGGGCCCTGAGGTTGGTATAACTCAACACGTCCTTGGCGGCAGTCACCGACGCTTGCAGAGACGTGATCTCAGCCTTTTTGGCAGCAACGTCTTCCGCCCGAGCCCCAGCCTCGCCGATGCGAAGCTCTTCTCTAGTACGGCGCAAATCCGCTTCGGCGCGATCCTTCTGTTCGAGTTTTTTGTCTATTGACGTCTGACTGGTTGCGCCCGGGTGCTCCTTAAAGATTCTCATTTCCCGTTTATAGTCGCTCTCAGCACGCTTCAAGGTGGCCTCGGCCTTATTGACCGTGGCCTTGAGTCTACCGATCTCCTCCGGACGGGCCTGCCGCATGGCCTGTAGATTAGCCCTGGCCACTGCCAGCTGTCCCTGGACATTGCGAAGCCTGACCTGATAGTCTCTTGGATCGATCCTGGCCAATACATGCCCCTCATTTACTTCATCCCCCACTTTCACGGGGAAGGTGATCAGCGGACCTGATACGCGAAAAGAAAGATTGACCTCTTGAGTCGCCTTGGCACGTCCTGGAAAAGAACGCTTGCGTAGTTGGGATACGTCCCCCACTTTCATCGCCCTTACGGGACGAACAACTGTTTTCTCGGAAATTTTGTCTTCCCCACAACCCTCCAGGAGCAGAGCGGGGATCAAAACAAGAGCAAATAAGCTGCGTATACCATTCTTGAAGCGTCTATTGGGATGTGAGTTCATCGATAATCCCTCTGGTTACTACTAAAAAAACTCTATATTTAAGCTGTTTCAGCGATAAAGGATCTTCCTGTAGTGGCCTGAATGAAATCCGTCGTGCTTGGGATCAGAAATCGGGCTCCCACTTCGGCGGCGATTTGACTTCCTCGAGCTGTAACAAATTCCCCCAGTCAGTCCTCGAATTCATCTCCGTCTTTATCTCCTCAGGGATAAAGTCCTTCCCCTCACGAATCTGCCAGCCACCGCCCAGGGCCTTGTACACGGCAATAAGGCTGGTGGGCACATCCCCAAGGCTCAAGGTCAGCCTATCCTGCTGCTGTACTAGGAAGCCCTGCGAATCGAGCACCCGCTGATAGTCGGTGGCGCCCTCACGATATTGGATCAACGAAAGCTCTACCGAACGCTTTGCCGACTCAACGCTTTCTGAAAGGAATTTCGCCTGTTCTTGCGTCCGCAAGAAGGCCACGATGGCATCCTCCACCTCTTGAGCAGCACGCAAAACCGTGTTCTGGTAGTTGACGACGAGCTCCTGAAAACGGACATCTTGAACTCGTACGTTGTCCCTGATCCTACCGTAGTTCAGAATCGGCCATTGAACAGAGGGGCCAAAGAAGTACGTGAAGCTGTTCGATTCGAATAGATCGCTAAAGTTGGCCCTGTTAGACTGGCGACCGCCTTTGGCGCTCGATTCTAACCCGAACGAACCGCTGATCGAGATCGCAGGAAAGAGATCCGCTTTGGCTACTCCTATCTGGGCACTCTGAGCCGCCGCTTGCAGCTCGGCCCGTCGAATATCCGGGCGCCGGCGCAGCAGCTCTGCAGGAATGCCGACCGTGACTTCCGTCGGCGCTGTTGGAATGGTCTTTGGTCCGCCCAGTAGATCCTGGAGATCTCGCGGCGGTATGCCCAGCAAAATGCTCAGCGCGTTTTGTGCCTGACGAATGCCGGACTGCAGCACAGGGATCGTCGACTGAGTGTCACGCAGCAGGGCCTTGGCCTGCGTCACATCGAGTTCGGTCACTGCCCCGCCAGAAAAGCGAACCTCGGCAATTCGCAGACTATCCCCTTGAACCCTGACGTTCTCTAGCGCGACTTTGAGGCGCTCCTCAAAAGTACGGATCTGGACATAGGTGGCGGCCACGTCGGAGACAAGAGAGACCAGGACGTCGTCATAATCCGCGATCGACGCACTCAGGTTAGCATCGGCCGACTCTACCCCGCGGCGAAACCGGCCCCAGAAGTCGAGCTCCCAGGCAGCATCGAATCCGGCCTGGAAATCATAAAAGAATTTGTTTGCCGCCGCCGCATTCGGCGCGTTGTCGCTTATCTGGTCCCCGCTAATATCACCGCTTGCCTGTTGCAGTTGAGGGTATATTCTCCCGACAGCGATCCCCAATTGCGCCCGGGCCTCCAAGATGCGCAGCCCCGCGATTCTGAGAGGAAGGTTCTGTTTGTACGCGGTCTCGACAAGGGAATTCAGCACGGGGTCATTGAATACAGTCCACCAGCTGCTATGGTCCGCTGGCTCGCTTTTGATTTTCGGATCCTTCTCGATCCATTTTTCCTCCACCTGCGCTGGAGGCTTTACGAAATCCGGGCCGACTTTGATGCAACCGCTTAACAGCAGAGCCAAAACAGACAGCACGGAGAAAATCCTGGCCATTGCGTTTACCCCGTACCACAGAACGCCCCGTGCGTGAGCACGGGGATGAATGTTCTGAGATCCCTGCAAGAGAAACGCCTCAATGCCACGGACGTAAGTCCGTGGTACGGGGTTTATGTTGATTTGCATGAGGTTCACCGTTCCCAGATGCGTTACCATGGCATATCATGGACTGTAGCAGCAGGCTAGCCCCGCTAACAACTCGTAAAATTACTGGTGTTAAATAGGAATTCCTACTGGGACTTTGGCAAGAGACCAGAGGATCGCGACTCTGGACAAGCGACACTCGACTCGAGTCTCTAGATATTTACCGTGTTTTTTATTAGAAAATAGGAGCATTTGTATCGAGAGATGAGCAAACACAAGAAAATATTTTTCTGGCTAACGGGGATACTGGCAACACTTGTAGTGTTCCTGCTGACCCTGCGGGTCCTGGGTCCAAGTTTTATTAATACGGAGGTAATAAAGACAAGAATTCAGACCGCACTTTCCCGACAAATTGGAGGAAAAGTTGAATTTCAGAGCGTAGACCTGTCAATTTTTCCACTTCCTCGTGTCGTGATTCATCAGGGAAAATTGTCCATCTCCAACACCGCTAAAGGGACAGTAAAATCCGTGACCGCTTATCCCAAGCTATTCCCTCTGCTCACAGGCCGATTCCAAATAACCAGGCTCCGCGTTGATGCCCCGGAGTTCTTTGTGACACTCAATGAAGTCTCTGAGAAAAAAGATAAAGTAAAAGGTACCATCACTCTTGATGAAATGAAAGCAAGATTGATTGATGCGGCAGCTGCTTTAGTCTCAGGAGCGGAGGATCTTATTATAGAAATAGATGAGGGCAAGCTGAATCTGGCGGCGGGTGATAGGCAACTGCTTTCGTTTTGGGATATCGATGCGAAAATTACTTCACCCTCCGGTAAGCTCGCAATTGATTTGTCTTGTGCTTCCAACAGCTGGCAACACATGGAGATGAATTTGCGGTTAGATTCCAAAGATTTTACCGGCAGCGGGAAAATTGAACTGGAGAACTTCCAGCCTCAAGTCTTAATAGATTACTTCTCTCTGGATGCTCCTTTTCACATCGCGAAACCTGTCAAGGACATAAGTCTACGATTCAAAGCGAAGGGACCCGGCATTTACCAGGCAAAAATGAAAAGTTCTCTTTTTTCCTTGACGCTGTTCAGGGGAGATAAAGGGGCGGTGATCAGTGGTAAGGGCCTGGAAGGTTCTGTTCATATAGATAAGGGCAGTACGACCGTTGTTCTCGAGAAGCTGGCCCTCGAGTCTCCTCAACTCTCTCTCTCCGGCAGACTGGTTGTAGATCGGGAGTCCTCGGAGATTAAAGTTGAATTGCAAGGTAAAGATGTTGACATAAGATCGACGAGAGAGACTGCTCTTGCCGTGGCGGGAGATGTCTCCACGGTACAGGATATTTTTCAATACATGAGAGGGGGGACCGTACCCGAAATCACATTCACGAGCCATGGTAGGAAATTCGCCGATCTTACTAACACGGAAAACTTTGTGCTTAGAGGGAAGATACGAGAGGGAAACATTTTTGTCCCGGGACTCGATCTGGATTTGAAAGAGGTCAAAGGAGACGTCGTTGTTTCAAAGGGAATCCTGGAAGGTACAAATGCCGAGGCCGTACTGGAACGCTCCCGGGGGAGAAACGGAACAATAAGGGTTGGACTTGAAGGAGGGAAGGCCCCCCTTCATCTTGAAATTGATGTAATGACAGACCTCGGCGAGGTACCGCCGCTGCTCAGGCGTCTGGTCAAGGACAAGGCCCTTTTGAGAGAAATGGATCGCCTATACAACGTCCAAGGTTTGATACAGGGTAAATTGACCCTCGGTGAACGAGTCGATTCAGTGAACGTGAAGGTCGATATTTCTGAAATGAATGTTTCGGCACAATACGAGCTTCTTCCCTATCCATTGCAGATAAGCGGAGGGCAGTTTTCCTATAACGGGACAAGGGTCCGGGTTCGTGAGCTGCGCGGCACAATGGGCCGGTCGTCTTTTTCCGATTTAACGGCTTCCCTCGATTTCAAGGCGGAACCCTACCTGGCGATTGAATCGGGAAAGACGTCAATGGTCATGGGAGAAATTTATCCATGGCTCTTGTCCTTCAAAGACCTCGGTCGCGAATTGGCTGATTTCCGTTCCGTCAAAGGGGACCTTTCCCTCTCCCAAATGGACTTTAAAGGGCCTCTCCTCAGACCGAAGAAGTGGCATTTCGCCATGAAGGGCGCTTTTGATGACCTTGCTATCGACTCCGGTTTGTTGCCTGGCCTGGTGAAGATCTCCAATGGGACATTGGAGGCGGCACCGGAACGTATTGTTATTGGAGAGGCCGCCGTAAGCATGTTGGATGCCCAGTTGAGAGTCTCAGGTTCCCTCTCTGGCATTCCGGAAGGTACGGAGAAAACAGATTGGACTATAAATGGAGAGGTGGGGCCGAAAGCGACGAAATGGATTTTGGACTTGATAAATCTACCTCGCCAGCTTTACCTCCGTTCACCCCTTTCCTTTTCAAGATCGCGATTACGCTGGGGAAAGGATGGGAAATCCTCCTTCACGGGCGGTTTTACTATCGATAAAGGGCCCACCGTATCCCTGGATGTTCTCCATACGCCCGAAGAATTGATGATTAATCGATTGGTAGTTCAAGATGACGAGTCCCATGCGTCCATTGAGTTCCTTCGAAGAGAAGGAGAATACGTTTTCAATTTCACTGGGGAGCTGACTCAAGCGACCATGGGTAAAATATTTCTGACCACCCCGTTGAAAAATGAATGGGTAAGGGGAGATTTCAAAGCACACTTATTTCTCGATGAACCCGTGAACTCTACGCTTTATGGAAAGCTCCAGGGGAAAGAGCTTGTATTCCCATGGAGGTTTAAAGTTCCCCTGACCTTTAACGAAATCTCTCTCGTTGCATCCGGCAAAGAGGTGGATCTGGATTCCATCGTTCTCACCTGGGGAGACAAACACGCAACGCTGCAAGGGTCCGCCGGTGTTTCAGATGAGGGCTTTCTGTTCGATGTGGACCTTTCCGTTGGTGAACTTGACTGGGACAATATTAGGGAAGCATTTGCCTTTGATCAGGACGGGAAAGACATACAAAAAGCGGATGCCTTATGGGATGCACCGGTCAAGGGAGTGGTCCGATTGACTGCTGATTCCTTTGCCTTTGGAAATTTCACATGGAGTCCACTGCAAGCTGAACTATCACTTTCCCGTGATAGGGTAGATATAACCGTTGCCCGTGCCGCGGCATGCGGCATCTCTTTTCCCGGGAAAGTAATAATAGGTCCAAAGAATCTGTCATTGGAATTTACTCCCTTCGCCGAGAAGCAGGATTTGGAAAAGGTTCTTAAATGCCTGGGAGATAAAGGGGGACGTGCGACTGGCAATTTCGATTTCAAAGGTAAAATATCGGCACGGGGCGAAAGGGGAGAATTGGCAAAGGAAACGAAGGGGGAATTCGAATTTACTGCGAATAACGGGCGAATTTACGAGTATGGGTTGCTGGCAAAAGTCCTGGCCGTTATCAATGTGACGGAATTATTCAGGGGTAAAGTCCCGGACATAACAGATGAAGGGTTCGCCTATCATTCCATGACAGTCAAGGGAAATTTGGAAAACGGCAAGGTTCTACTGACCGAAGCCGTCATGGATGGTGCTTCCATGGACATCGTCGGTGTGGGTGAGATCGATATCGTTGACAAAACGTTGGATCTCAAGCTTTACGTAGCTCCCTTCAAGACAATAGACTTTCTCATCAAGAAAACTCCTCTGGTGCGGAAGATCCTTGGCGGCAAGCTGATTTCCATACCCGTAAGAATAAAGGGCAACTTTGGGAACCCGGAGATTTCCGAATCTTCCCCTTAGTCCAGGGACTTCGATCCATTCAACTTCACTGCGTCAAGTCGGACGTTGGCCCCAATTCGCTACCGAATCTTATCATTCCGGCCGAGATGCTCGAGCAGGATTCTCCGCACTTCCTCGATGGTGTCAGGGTGAGATTGGGTTGAATGGCCGGAGCGGATAACTTTTTCCGAGACTACGCCCTCGATGTGGGCGCTCTTGTATTTCACGACGCCGTCGGCTCCTTCCTCGGGAGGACCCTCGCCTAGAACCGGAATAATGGAGTGGACGGCAACTCCCTCCCTGATCGGGATAGAAGCCAGGGTCTGGATAAAGGGATTTGAAGGGTTCATGTTAT
>JACZXR010000476.1 GCA_022571535.1 Deltaproteobacteria bacterium
CGAAGGCGGATAAATTGATGCCCCTGAATCTGATTAAGTCAAGCTAGTCAATAACTTCCCCTAGGAAGAGCACGGATAGAAGCTTGATGACTTCGGATTGGGGTATCGATGAGCAGGGAGGAAACGATTTTTCATTTTAAAAGAAAAAACTCGGTTGACACAATCACCGCTGTCATAGAAGCTATTGAATTGCGTTGTAGCACCATCTTGGCCTGCTTGTGCGCATCTTTTAGTGTCTGTACAGATGTCGTCGCTTGTTGATTAAGGCTAGGCAAGGGTGCACATAATTTCTCAATTTTTGTAATACAAGCTGTCTTGTCTTATGCTCGATGCTGCCTCCTAAGGCTATCTTTTTTTTCGAAAAACTCAATTTGATACTACCAAGTCAAAATTACACGATATTCACCCGTTCTGTGATCGCTTTGGGTTTCGATTAAACTTAAAAACATAGTCATTTCGCTCCTTTCAACAAGGTTTTCCCGCTAGCACGGAGCCGCACGCTAGCTGGCACGGGTGTTGCCCGTGGATGCTACGTATAGGTTTAGTCCTAGGGCGGGAAAACTATGAAATCTCTGCAGAAGCCGCGTCAATTAGCTTTATTAATTCCTCTACTGATTGTCACAGCCATTTTCTGGCAAGGAAAATCCAGTGCAGCTCAACTCCAGCTAACCTGGACGGACAACTCTACCAACGAAGACGGCTTCAAGGTCGAGAGGAGAACGGGAACGTCACCGTTTAGTCAGATTAATTTAACAGTAAGTAATGTCACCTCATACACAGATCCAAATCTTTCAAGTGGGACAACATATTGCTATAGAGTGCGAGCGTTTAATGCATCAGGCGACTCGGCATACTCCAGCGAGGCCTGTAACATCACCAACGCAGCTTTAACAATTATCAAGCTTGGTACAGGTAGCGGTACCGTGGCCAGCACCCCAGCCGGCATCAGCTGCGGCAGTGATTGTTCGGAGACCTACACCAGTGACACTTCTGTAACCCTCACTGCCACCTCAGCAGCAGGCTCCAACTTTGCCGGTTGGAACGGTGACTGCACAGGTACAGGCCCTTGCACAGTAACCATGGACACGGATAAATCCGTCACGGCAACCTTCAATGCGACTCCGGGAGTACTTGTGGTGAGTCCGGACACTGGCTTGAGCGCGTCAGGGAATGAGGGTGGTCCTTTCAGCCCGTCGTCGCAGAGCTACACTCTAACGAATACGGGTGGCATAACGATCAACTACACCATTTCTAATAACCAGAGTTGGGTGAGTCTGTCCAAGACCAGCGGGTCTCTGGAGCCAGGGACTAGCACAAGCGTTACGGTATCGATAAACAGCAATGCCGATAGTCTGGGTGCGAATACGTACTCGGACACCGTAAGCTTCACCAACACCACGAACGGCGATGGCAATGCTTCTCGTTCTTTGAGCCTGACCGTCAATGCAGAAACCATTGACGAGAATCCTGGAGACTACATCGTTATCTTCAAAGATGGAACCTCGGCCAGCGATCGAGCCGCATCGGTGATGGAGGCCGGTGCAGTTCTTAAATTTAACTATAGCATTATTAGTTCGGTGGCGGTGGTTGTGCCCACCACTGAAATTATGTTGACGCTTCAGAGTGATACCAATGTGGTCAATGTTGTCCCGGATCACCCTGTCTTTGCCGATAAGAAGCCCTCTTGGGCGGGTGGTGGAGGAAAAGGAGATAGCGCTGGACAGATAATCCCAGAGGGTGTCAAGCGAATAGGTGCTGACCCCGATACTATTTCGGGTTGGACCGGCGATAGAGTAGGCGTTGCCATAGTAGATACCGGCATCGACTTTAACCATAGCGATCTCTTAGTGAACGCACAATGCTTCACGGCGTTTAGCCAGGTGTGGGATCCATCAACCTGTCAAGACGTAGATGGCCACGGAACCCATGTTGCAGGAATCGTGAGCGCGCTCGACAACGACACAGACGTCGTCGGCGTAGCTCCCAATGCGACTCTCTATGCAGTCAAGGTTCTCGATGATACAGGCAATGGGACTGACTCGACGATAATAGCTGGGTTAGATTGGATTCTCAAGAACGCTGACACTTTAGACCCCAAGATCCGAGTGGTCAACATGGGCCTTGGTCGGCTAAAAGGTTCCGATGATAACGAAACCCACCCACTTCGCTTAGCGGTCCAGGCTCTCTACAATCTTGGCATCTCGGTTGTGGTCTCTGCCGGGAACGATCCCGATGTGGAAGTTTCTGATCGTGTACCTGCAGGCTACCCTGAAACCTTGGCCATCGCCAGCACGACGGCTGCCGATGGCTTTAAAAAGGGTTGTAAGTCTTTCACCGGTATCATTGAATCCGACACTGCCTCTGACTTCACCACTGACGGAAAATTTGACGCATTAACTGGGATTGGTGTAACTGTATCTGCCCCTGGAGAGGATGAGGAAAACATAAAGCAAAACTGCTCAGTGAATTCTGTTGGAATTCTCTCCACGAAAGTCGGCGGTGGTACCACCAGACTTTCTGGTACGAGTATGTCAGCCCCCCACGTGGCCGGGGTGGTTGCCTTGATGTGGGAAAAAGCGCTTTTCCAAGGATCCACTCTTGTTCCAGAGGATGTTCGCACTAAAATACGAGCAAGCGCAGACCTAGTTAATGTGGCACCTCTAGATTCTCCCACGAACGGATACACTCTCGACAATGAGAGGGAAGGAGTGGTTTGGGCTCCTACTATCCTCCAATAGGCTTCAACAACCGACGCAAGAGATGTTTCCAGACTTTGCTTACATCCCAGGATGCGATTGAACG
>JACZXR010000477.1 GCA_022571535.1 Deltaproteobacteria bacterium
ATTTTCCCCTCGATCACCAGGCCCGGGGCGATGAGGGGTGCCAGATTATCGAGGCGCTGGTCTGTTGGGCCGATCGAGCCGAGGGGGGATAAGGGGCCCTTGGCCTCCCCGGTTTCGTTTTGGGGTTTCTCTTTTTGCCTCAATTGTCTCCAGAGCGACATGACAAGATCCCTCCTTGGATAAGTGTGAAGACCCTACTATCGGCCAAGCCGGACGACCATGTCAAGGAGATGTTTTGGGATCAGGTCGTGAAAGCGTAGAGACAAATAGAGCTTGATAAGCGCGATGAGCTATAGGACTCCATTTGAGGTGACAACCTGCGGACAGTAAAAAAGCGGCGGCCCACATTGGGCCGCCGCTTCTCAAACTTCCGGGTTTCCGGCTGGAAAGACAACATCACAAGCTGATATTTCTGAGCCGTTCCACAAATCAAGTTATATCAACACGGGGTTTGAATCCCCGTGGTCGACCAAAGGGGAGAGCTTCCGCTTCTCCCCTTTGGAAACCCCATCGGTTTTGTGCCCGCCTCAAGAGGCGGGGTTTACATTGAATCGAGGCCCCTCATAGAAAAATGCAAAAAACTCGAGATGGCAGAAATCAGGGAGACCATTATAGGTGCTGCTTCACAATGGATTCTATTCTACTATTTCTTTTTCTTCTTTTTCTTCTTTCGGAAGGACCTGTGGCAGCTCTTGCAATCAACGCCTTTTGCTAAAATTGCCACCTTTTCTCCGTCCTTGGCCGCTGCTGCTTCGGCCAGAAACTCCGCCACCTCCTTATTCGACTTCGTCCCCCTCACAAACCTATCCCACTTCTTCCATATTGCGGCCTTGGCCCTGGAATTTTTGGAAGTGCTTCCCTCAGGAAACAGGTTAGGTATCTTTTCCATATTTGCGGCAATCACCTTCGCCTTTGCCTCGATAGTGGCAAAGTCTTTTGCCTTTACGGCCTTTCTGATTGCCTTGTAGGCCTTGATGTTTGACTTCATGAGCTTACGCCTCTCTTTGACCACGTCTCCCTGGGCAAAAAGCTGCGAGGAGGTGAATAGCAACAGAAGAGAAAACAGCCCCACACACACAAAAATTCTTTTAATCATTAGCTTCCTCCTTCTTTCTGTAAAATTGCCGACGACGCAACATCAAAATCGCTAACCAGCACACCTGATTTTATCAGAAAGGCGAATGTATCATCTTCTTTGCCGCTGTCAATACTCAGAAGGTCATTTTCAAATTCTATCCATTAGGCTATACCTTCCTCACCTAGAGGGTGGATGGCAACCTATGAGACGAGCGAACGAGTGGATATCAACTGGAGGAAAACGCGGATATAGGTGTTGCCCCCTACTCTGTGAGATCGCAGGTGCTTGACACGAAGAGGTCCTCGGGAGATAGTTCTCGCTCGCTTACTCCCTCTCTTCGTCGCAGGTCCGCAACCGAAGGTAGAGGCGGGGCGTTACCACACTCACGGTGATGCGGTGAAGTTCTACCTGAAAGGCCGGGGGTATGAATTCATTGGGGACCAGCGTTTTGAGATAAAGCCCGGAGACTTTATCCACATCCCGGCAAATACGTGGCACGCGACCCACAATCCTAATGACGAGCCGATCCGTTTCATCACCTGGCAGCAATACCTGGGGACTTTCCGCCAGGTGAGCACACCTTTCATCAATTCAGATTAACCGAAAGCCGGCCCAATTCCTGGAGAGCTGCACCAGGCAACAACTAGCCAGCACCACCTCATCTCGCATCCCTTTCCTTTTCTGCCAACCTATATTACGTACAGATCGATACATTACCCCATAAAAAGCGGGCCTTGACAGAGCTTTAATGCCGTTGCTAGCATCAACCCTCGCGCAGGGAGAGTGTTCTGTAAAAGGGAAGATAACGACATGATGGTTAATCCCTATGATGATTCGCACCTCCTCCTTGCCCCAAGCGGATCACGATCAGTTATTCGCTGCATGCAAAGTAGATCGATACGAGCAGAGCACACCAAGAGTCTCACTACATGAAACCGCCGGTATTCGAGTACTACGATCCAAGGAATCTTCACGAGGCGTTGGATTTGTTGGCACAGCTCGGGGAGGATGCAAAGGTGTTAGCGGGCGGGCAGTGCGCAGAGGCAATTCATGAGCGGTTCCACCTAAAGAAGGCAGGACTGTCAGGGGGAGATTAAGTGTACAAACGTCGGGTGTGCATGACTATCAACGGGCGTGAGTGCCGCGGTGAGGTGGAACCACGCAAGCTGCTGGTGGACTTCATCCGCGAGGACCTGGGCTTGACCGGGACGCACGTAGGCTGCGAGCACGGGGTATGTGGGGCGTGTACGATTTTGTGGGACGGCGAGCCCGTGCGCTCGTGCATTCTGTTTGCCGTACAGGCTAACGGGGCGCGGCTGGAGACGGTGGAGGGAATGGTGCCGAACGATAGGGACCTGCACCCGATCCAGGAGGCGTTCTGGGAGGCACACGGGCTGCAGTGCGGTTTTTGCACACCGGGTTTTCTGCTAACCGTGAAGGCGCTGCTACGGGAGAATCCACACCCAAGCGAGCGGGAAATACGAGAGTGGATCAGCGGTAACCTCTGCCGCTGTACCGGCTATCAAAACATCGTTACCGCAGTTCAACTGGCTGCCGAAAAGCTAGCTGCCTCGAGCTGAGGGGAAAGATCGCGGAGGACAGAGGGGGTTGTGTCGTACATAGGGGCTAGGGTCAAACGTACAGAAGATCTGAGGCTGCTGCGCGGGGTGGGGAGATTCGTGGGCGATATCCGCCGGGTGGGTATGAACCATGCCGCGATCTT
>JACZXR010000041.1 GCA_022571535.1 Deltaproteobacteria bacterium
AGCTCCCTCCTTTGGTCGAACACGGGGATTCAAACCGCGTGTTCGATATAACTTGATTTAGTGTTCTTCTGATAAGAAAACTTTACCCCGTACCACAGAACGCCACGTGTGTAAGCGCGGAGATGAATGTTCCGACCTCCCTGTAAGGGCAGCGCCCCAAAGCCACGGACGTAAGTCCGTGGTACGGGGTTTACCGGCTTTTTTCACTTGACCCTTATCATAAGGTCTCTCACTTTCCATCCCCGCTTCCAGCAGACAGCTTTTACGCGATCCAGCGACCTTGCAATGATCTTGAGAAGAGATCGAGTCGGTATGTGTATGACAATCCAGTGACGCACTTAAGTTCCTCCAATGAAAGGCTCTTAATGTGTGCAAGATACATGCCATTCAGGAGGGGCTCTGTCGACCTCAGAAGCTGATCTTAAATCTCTGTGGCATTTAGCTTAAACTGACTACGTTTTTCTCGATGGCGGAGCTTGCTGTTGCCTCTATGTCTGTCAGCGTTGCCTGTCCACTGTCATTACCAGAGATCGATTTGCATTTTCAGGTGTCCATAAAGGTCCGGTATTTTTCAGAAATGTCCAATAGCGCAGAGTAGGTAGCGATGATGTCCATTGACATCGAAAGGAGCTGTTAGTAGAAAAAGACAACGTTAGGCTTATGACTGCACTTGCGGGTGGCGTCATCCTTATTACCGAGTGGGAAACGTGAGCTGATGATCGATATCGGCAAAATTGGCATCTGGTTTTCGCATAATGACCTGTCTATTGATGAGTCGGTGGCCTTTGCGCAAAGGGTCGAGGCCTGCGGCTACGGGGCCCTGTGGATTCCAGAGGCTGTGGGTCGTGAACCTTTTGGACATTTGGCCTACCTTGCAAGCAAGACATCGTCGCTGGTGCTGGCCACTGGCATCGCCAACATCTGGGCCCGCGATGCCATGACCATGGCGGCTGCTCAGAAGACGCTGGTGGAGCTATCAAGAAATCGCTTCTTGCTAGGACTGGGGGTGAGCCATGCACCTATCGTGGAGGGACTACGCGGCCATCGCTATCACAAGCCCCTGAGCACCATGCGGGACTATCTAGAAAAAATGGCTACCGCGGTGTACCGAGCACCTGCCCAGGTCGAGAAGCCGCCTGTGGTGCTGGCGGCCCTGCGCGACAAAATGCTCTCCCTTGCCCGTGAGAAGGCGGATGGCGCTCACCCCTATCTCGTTCCGGTGACTCACACCCGCAAGGCTCGCAAGATTCTCGGAAAGGGGAAATTCCTGGCGCCGGCACAGGCGGTGATCCTGGAGACCGATTCCGCAAAGGCGCGAGCAACCGCCCGTGGTTATATGAAGTCTTATGTGCCGCGCCTTCCGAATTACAAGAAGAATCTGTTGGAATTGGGCTACACAGAGGCGGATTTTAGCGATGGGTGTAGTGACCGCCTGGTTGACGATATCGTGGCCTGGGGCGATGTCGATACCATCAAGGCTCGCATCCAAGCGCATTACGATGCCGGAGCGGACCACGTGTGCATTTTGCCTCTATCCACAGAGGGCCACTTGCCCAACATGACGGCCGTGGAGGCATTTGCTCAGTAGTCAGGGCAACAATGGCCGTTTACCCCGTACCACAGAACGCCCTGTACGTAAGTGCAGGGATGATTGTTCTGAAGTTCCCGAAGGGCAAGCCCTAAAGCCACGGACGTAAGTCCGTGGTACGGGGTTTACTAGACATTGTTGGAACCCCCCCACTTACAGGTTTTATCAAAACTTCCTTTGCCTCAAATTCTCTCACCGCAAGGAGAGCGAGGTCAACTCTAAACTTTCCCGCTCTGACCTAAATGATAATCTCCACTCCAATTTCCCAAGCATTTGAATTGTGAGACATAGCTATTGGTTGTAAATTGCAACCACAATACTAGAAATCAACACAGACAGAAGGAGTAGAGTTAGGTTCATTGCCACCTTACATGTTCGAAATATTCCCAAGGATCTCCACGTGGTGATCAGGCTTTTAGTAGAAGAGAGGTATTCTGGGGGTGCGCGGAATCTGATTGAGGGAATCGGAAGCCCTGATCCCGGTGAGTTTTACGTTCCTGATCTGCTCTTTGCCGAACGTATCGTGACGATATCTGCGCTTTCAACCTTTATGAGCCAGATATAGCCCGCGCTAGTTTAGCTGATTTTACCGATTTGGATTTTCAGGTCTGACTCAACCATCTCGTAGCTGAAGAAAAACCAAAACACGGAGGAGGGAAAGGGTAAACATTGAGTCTGTTTACCCTGACTCAGTACTGCCTACTTCCAACTATGCCCAGGATCGGTTCCCCTTGCAGCAGCAAGCCGTAGCAGAACATCCACTACGGGCTAACCTTCTTCCTAGCCGTCACCCTCTTTCCTGCCGCTGCCGGAAAATATTCGATACAGGAAATAGCCCACCACCACTATGCCGGCACCCACAATCGCGAATGCAACAGGATTAAAAGTCTCTTCAGTCCCCCGCAGATTCCCTTCCGAATGGTCCCCGTTAGCTAAGACCTGCCAGCCACCACCACCAAAAATGGGTGGGGTCAAGATCAAGATAAAGGAAAACCAGATACAGATAACTCTGCCCCTCTCTTTACCGAGCCAATTCCCTATTCCGCCGAACAAAGGCTTCAAACTATCACTCCCTAAAAACCGCCAGGCTTCATCCAACAGATGTCTGGGCTATTTGGCCTGGGTAGCCAACTCCAGCTCTGCCTCCCTCGCAGCCTCTTTCTCCTTGAGACGGAAGACATTTAAAAATATCAGCGCAGCTGCAGCAAAAATGACGGCCATGATGAGATAGGTATGAACATAGTAGTTTGAATCCATCATCCTTCCAGTCACAAATGAACCCAGTCCGAGAGAGAAGGTATGTGCTGCTGTCATCATACCCGCCACGGTTCCCCTTTCCTTCGTCTGTACTGACTCGGTGTAAAATGTTTTGATAATGGGCTCACTCACGTGGATGGTAAGCTCGTGGAGGAAAAAAAACATCGCCGCATAAATTAGCACCGGTGCTACACCTACACCGAAGGTGAATGGGATAGAGATAAGCATCGTGTATCCTATGGTCCTTACCCTTCCAATTCGTTCCGCTACTATGGGAATCACAAAGGAGCCAAAAGACATTGAAATCCCACCAAGGGCCAATATGAGCGATGCCGTCATTGGCGCCGCATCGAGCTTGTTAACGAAAAAGACCGTGTGGAGAGGATGGACCATCCCGATGCCTAACCACATAAGGGCGTAAATGGGAACCATTTTCTTAATGAAAGACCAGCTCTCGACGTTGTTAAAGGAGAAGAGCCACCCGGAGGTCTTCGAGGCACTTCTCAGGGTATCGAGAATCTCTTTCTTCTCCCTGAACATAAATGCAGGGACCAGGGAAAGCATCCATATCACCAGACCGATATACAGAAATATTCTATATGTGGGTATGCTAACATTTGGTAGGTTTCCCACAAACAAGAAGGGAAGGCCCTGCCCGAACATCATGGCAATTCTACCCATCCCCTGCGTCACGCTGAAAAGATATACCCTCTCCCTCTCCTCGCTGTTCTCCATTATCCAGGGCGCTTCAGAGCTCCAGTGGAGGCCGTCGATAAAACCTGAAATAACGCTCAGCGTTATGAGTGCCTCTGCGGTGGGGAAGGCAACCATAAAAAAGACCAGGATGGCGCCCATACCATCTGAAAAGATGAAACTAATTCTTCGCCCTATTCTGTCGACCACCCTGCCCATGAAAACTGAGCCCAAGGCTATTGAGCCCCACATGATAAAAATCCTCGTCCCCACAAAGGCAGGTGAAAATCCCAGGGCCAGGAGGTAAAGATTAAATATTCCTCCATACATTCCGAACCTGAATGCCATCATCATAAAGTGGACAATGAAAAGCTTGGCATTGCGGCTGAAACCTCCAAGGATTTCAAAATATCCCGGTTTTGATGCACCGCCTGAGGGCCGATTACCTCCGGCAAAACCTTCCCTGCCTTCTATTTTCTCTCCCATACTATAGCTCCCTTTGGAATGTTCCTTCGTATAGGACCAATGCTTTCCTGAGCTCGCTCAATAACAAACAAGCCACCATCCAACCGCAGACTCCAACAGGAGATGAGTGTAGCTCTGAAGATACGGACAAGTCAACGAATCGTCTTTAACCACAACTGGAGCCAGTGCCCTTTGAAACAAATTAAACACAAGTCTTGACGCCACCTCTTTAAATTTCTGGAACTCTGCCCCTTGAAAAGACAAAAAACTACTCCAGAGTCGATCTTATCCGCTTCCTTATAACTCTTGCTGCAACATTGGTATTGATCCAGCGAGCGGAAAGCCTTTCCAGAAAGATCATTATCCGATTATGCCAGCCTGCAATAGCAGAGGGCTTTTTGCCCAATTTTCTCAATTCTAGCGACACCACTGGCTGTACAGACATGGGAGCAAAGGCTTTGATTCCAGCAAGCTCATGGAATTCCGTCCTGGTTCCCCCCGGACAAAGTGAGAGGACAACGATCCCGTGCTCTATTAGCTCACACCACAGGCCTTCACCCAAATACAGATCGTATGCTTTGCTGGCAGCATAATGGGTCAAATAGGGAGTGGATATAAACCCAGAAGTGGATGATACAAAAATGATGCCTCCCCTTTTTCTTGTCACCATTTCCCTTCCCAGCTCATGGGTTAGGATCAGAGGAGCCCGACAGTTCACATCCAACATCTCCAGTTCCCTATCAAGGTCGTTCTGTAAAAAACTGCCCACCAACCCAAACCCCGCATTGTTGACGAGAAGCCCCACCTCAAGCGTCTGCACCACGGGCCATATGGAGGAGATAAAGTAGGGTGGCTATTCCCACGGTCTGGGCCAGAACGCAACCTCTGCGTTCCTGTGCCCGCGCTCTTCAGGACTGCCCCTCGGTTGCTTGATGGCTACTTAGTTTTGAACTCCTTAGTAGGTCGACTCTTTGACGGGTATGGGCAGCGACCGAAGGAAACAGAGCCACGATAAGTTTTGCCCTGGCTTTTTTTGTCACTAGCGGGCCGTGAGGAAACTCTCCTAGCTTGAAGAGTTGAGGTGGAAGGCCCTAAGCGACAACGCCTCCCGCTTTCTCGGGCTCGAGTGAACCCGTGTTACATCTCTCGAACCTTTGCCAGGACTTCTTCAACCGGCATGACGTCTGCATATTTCGTTCCCATGTCGAACAAGTTCGCCCGGTGAGGGGCCTCGGCCCGGTCGCCGACACACTCCTCTGGGACAATAGTCCGGAAGCCGTGCTGAAGCGAGTCCACCACCGTTGCGCGAACGCACCCGCTGGTCGTCGCTCCAGTGATGATGAGGGTATCCACCCCCATCGAGACGAGCTGGCTAGTGAGTGGCGTGCCGAAGAAGGCGGAAGGATACTTTTTGACCAAGGTGGTTTCGGAAGGGAGCCGTCCTAAGCGCTCGTCGATCTCCACCTCTCGGGTGCCCTCTATGAGCGTGTCGAGAGAGGGAAACTTATCGCGCCAGACGCCAGCGTCGCTCATGTCCGCCCGGTAAGCCACGGTAGTGAAAAAGATGGGAAGGCCTTTTCCCCGGGCGGCATCCAAAAGGCGGCGCGTCTGCCTCACCACCTCGCTCAGATCTGTCCCGAGCATGTACCTTGGTTGCGTGAAACCGCAGCTCAGATCCACTACGATGACGGCTGCCTTGCGGCCAAACCCAACCGTGCCGGTAATCTTCGCTTTTCGGTAGATCTCAGCCGCCTCTTCGTAAGAATCCTTTGACGCCATAATTGCTCCCAGTGAAGTGGAAATATCGAGTTACTATCCTAAGGCGAAGAAAAAGTCCACCCCTCTACCTCCGCCCCTAATCCATTCGACGGCCATAATACCCCTAGGACATACCCTCCAGTGATAAAAGGGAGCAAACCTTGATCTGGTGATCTTGACTCGCCAAAACCAACGGCATATAAAGAGCGCGAAGGTAACAAAGCGTTTCATACATGAATCAACTCATCTTTTACAGGGGAGAATCATGTCCAATCAGGAGATATATCTCGGACGGTGGCAGTGGCGCACCCGGGAGCCGACGGACTACGAGAACGTGCTCGGGGATGCGTTGGAAGCCGCTTTTACCGACGGGATCATCGCACTCCCGGACCTCGTCCGGCGGCTGAACGAGGTCAGCGTCAAGGCGCCAGACGGCCGCGACTGGACCGAGGAGTCCTTCCAGGTTGAGATGAAACGGCTTGGCGCCTGACGGTGCCGTAGCAGTCATCGTGACCGACTGGGTGATTTACTCATCTGCTGTGGTGTCGCTTCGACACCCATTCTGCATAAGGCGGCAACGAGACTGGCAAGGAGCCATGCGATGCCCAGGAAACATATAACATCCGAGGACGTTAATACCCTATTGGCGCGAGGATTGCGTAACAAGTGGTATGCAATTTGCCCCTCGCGTTTTGTCACGGACAGACCGGTCGGGCTCCAGCGCGTCGGCGAACGGCTGGTGCTCTGGCGCGAGCGCAACGGGACGCTGCATGTGCAGGAGGACCACTGCCCACACCGGGGAGCGCCGCTTTCGCTGGCGCGTCACCTAGGTGACCGGCTTGCCTGCATCTACCACGGATTTGAGGTAAAAGGGGACGGGACAGTGGCCAGCGTGCCTGCCATGCTGAGCAGCAAGCTGGTCGGTAAAAAGCTGGTCAAGACCTACCCCGCGATGGAGGTCAAAGACGGCATCTTCGCCTATATCGGCGATGCGCTTCACCCTAAGCCTGTGCCATTCACTCCGGCCGAGCAACTCACCTCTGATGAGTTCGACGCCTTCCTCTGTTACACCGAATGGAAAGTGCCCCTCAGATACGCAGTGGACAACATCATGGACCCGATGCATGGCGCCTTTTTGCATGCTGAGTCTCATTCCATGGCCCAAGGAGAGAAGCAGGCCAAGTTCCAGATAAGAAAGACCGAGCAAGGCTTCATCTTCGAGAAGGAAGGCCAGCGCGATTTGAACTTCGATTGGGTCGAGTGGTGCGACACCGGGGGCTTCTGGATGCGTCTAGAGATCCCGTATTCGAAGAGTAGCGGGCCGGGCGGGAGCTTCGGCATCATCGCTCATGGCACGCCGATTGATAACGAGACATGCGCTGTTTTTTTCTGGCGCTTCCGCAAAGTCCAGGGCTGGCAACGGGATGTCTGGCGTTTCCTCTACAAGAACCGCCTCGAAGGATATCATTGGGACGTGCTGGAGCAAGACCAGCGGTTGCTTGAGTCGATGCCGCACGACGCTGACCAACACGAACACCTCTACCAGCACGATGCCGGGCTAGCCGGGGTGCGGCGCACACTGCGCAAGGAGGCCAAGGCACAGCTCGAAGAGCTGGCCGCAGCAGGTAAGCTGCCCAAAACAATAAAATAGCCTTCTGCCTCCAAGTCTACCAGAAAGTAGGCGCCTCCGCTCGGCTTCGCGAAATTCACCTTTAGGGTCAGCAAAAGCGGTCGAGCGGGTCAATTCCTCTAGGGTTCGTGCACTTTTGAGATACAGTCGGCATAGGACCAGGCATAGCCGCAAATACTTGTCCTACGGCCTGTTACTTGGTTAATTGCGCGCAGTAGTAGCTCCAAGCAGCACGATAAAACCCTGGGGTATTCCACGGCGATCTGTCGTCTTTAGTCTCACCCTCAACGGACAGTGGCCGGGGTGCTCCGAAGGCAGCGGCGATCCACTGCTGCCGCGCAGTCTCTTCCAGAGTGAGGGTATTGATACACGCCTCCTCCAGACTCTCTCCAACCGTGACGCTTCCGTGACCCCTTAGAACCAAAGCACAATTCTGTCCCAATGTAGCGGCAACCTGGGCGCCGGCTGGTGGATCGTCGATCTGGCCATGGTAAGAAAATATCCTTACACCGGGGGCAAAATGGAAGCTGCGAGCCGTGATGGGCAAGACCTCTTGACCAGCGGTGCTCAAGGCCACAGCGATAGGGGGATGGGCATGGACCACAGATCGAGCCTCCGGGCGGGTGCGATAGATCTCGGTATGGATAAACCGCTCTCCAGGTGGCTTCACCTCTCCCTCTATCAACTCGCCCTCCAAGTTTATGACCACGATCTCAGCCAGACCTATCCCGTCCAATGTACCACCCCGGTCGTGCACCTCTCCCGACAAGATGCAGATGAGGTTTTCACCTGGTACGCGTTCACTCACGTGACCCAATGCAAGAGGGAAAACTCCCTGCTGCGCCAGGATGCGTACTCCGAGTGCGACCCTTTCCCTTATAGCAGTAAGCTCTCGAGACATCCTTTTTCCTCCTTACAAACTAGTGGGAAGTACGCCTATCCAGACCGAGTGCAATATTTCACAGAGGACGACCCCTGTCAAATCATTCGAGAATATATCCGCGTCCAATGCATCTAAAAATCTAACCATGACTAATCCTAGCTCTCCCTTTAGGTTTTTGACGGTAGGTCGAACGTTGTTGGACTTGTCTGAGTTTGGCAACTGCGCTAGGCTGTATTTTTCCCTTGTTGTCGAGTACCGCCTCAAACAAAATTTTGATCCGAGGCCACTCTCGCCTCGCCGCTTGGGGCTCCAGAAGATAAGCTGGTGAGAGGTCGTTGGGAGAATTCTTAAGTATCCCGTGGCCGTGTCTCCAGGAATTACGCATCCTTTGAACTGTCTTTTACCACGGTCCTGAGCCGAACAGGCGTGAGACTTTTTCCATAGATTTAAGTGCTGATATAAAGGAAATCAAAAACTGATGTGTCATTATTTCTTATAGAAGAAAGGAGAAGGCGATGCTCACAAAAGACGAGATCACAGGACTAGCCGTTATGATCCCCACTCCCTGCAAGGAAGGGGGAGGGGGATGGGATGCCACCGACTCAGTTGATCTCGACGAGACAGCTCGAATGATCGAGAACTATATTCAGGCTGGCATAGGCTCTATTGCGGCATGTGGCACAACTGGTGAATGCGCCGCTCTGCTGTGGGAAGAGAAGCGGGCCTTCGTCGATACAATTGTTCAGGTGAACCGAAAGCGGGTACCTGTCTTCGCCGGGGCCACGGGACTGGGAACCAAGGAAACTATCAGGCAAATGCGGGGCCTGAAGGATGTAGGCGCTGACGGCGCATTTGTAGGCCTTCCCCTGTGGCAAACACCCACAATTGAGAATTCAGTCCAGTTTTACGCCGACTTAAGCGAAGCCGTGCCGGATATGCCGATAATGGTCTATGCCAATGCCAGGTTCTTCAAGTCCGTCTTCCCTACGCATTTTTGGGAAAGAGTGGCAAAGAGGGCGCCAACCGTTATCTTGACCAAGATTTCTTACAACCATGCCAATTTACTGGAGGACCTGAGGGTTGCCGGTCAGAAGATCAATTTTATGCCGGGCGAGGGTTCGATTTACGCCGTCTACAAGATGGCCCGCCCCAGAATATCTGCCATCTGGTCATCAGGCTTGGCCGGCATGGGACCAGAGCCATTGGTTGCCTTAGCAAAGGCCATTCTTACGGATGACGAGAAACGGGTCGACAAGATATGGGAGGATATTCGTTCACTTCCCCCAGGGATGCCGCCGGGAGAGTTCGCTACAGGCTTCGCGCAATATAACGCCCAGATCAACCGACACATGGCCAACATTGCCGGCTATGTCAAAGCCGGTCCGACCAGAGTCCCTTACCGCCTGAGTGACCTGCCTGAGAGTTGGAAGAGACTGTCAGGGCCTCGCGCCAAGGCCTGGACTGAGCTTCGCAAGAAGTACGTGGGGGTCCGAGGCCTGTAGCGCTTAGCCGTTTCATCAATCAAATGTCTCGCCAAGGTTCGAAATACGGGTGAGGTAAACGCTCGATGCCGGCGTGAGCGCACTGTGCTGAATATAGAATCATCGTCTTTAGTAACCTTGGGGAATCCCTCTATAGACCGACAACCCACCCAGGGTCGGGATCCCCTTCCATCGCTTGTTGTATGTCCGTACTCGGCCTCCCAGCCACCCCCCACCGATCCATCAGCTCAGGCGTTCGCTGCCACACTTTCGGCTGGTATGTTGTTTCATCGATAAAATCAATGTCCGACGTATATTCTACCACATAGTTATGGGGTTCCTTGAAATAGCAGAAGATGTTATTCCCCGGTCCGTGGCGCCCGGGCCCCCAGGCAGGCTCGATGCCATTTTTTCTCATGTTCGCGATGCCACGCATCACTTCATCCACGCTGGAGACCAGGTAGGCAACATGGTTTACCGAAGCATGAGGGGCACGATTAAAAGCAATGGAGTGGTGCATGGAGTTACACCGCAAAAAGACCATCTGATTTTCGCTCCAGTCCGAAATACGAAATCCAAGATTTTTTGTGTAAAACTCTGTTGATAGGTCAATCTGGGTTGTGTTC
>JACZXR010000478.1 GCA_022571535.1 Deltaproteobacteria bacterium
TTTTCATTTGTCTTGATTTGGTGCCGGAGGGGGGGGGACTCGACCCCCCACAGGGTTGTCCGTGCTGAGTTTTGAGTCGTACCAATAGACTTACTATCCACGCCTATCAAGCCATAACAAGCGAAATCAAAGGTCTTTTCTCTCCCGTCTTCCCCCGTACCGTGTCGTAGACCTCAGTGGTTTGGGCACAGAATTGGCGCAAATGCTTGTTCAAGGCGCAATTAGAGATGTCATGACAGCGGCATTCCCCCAGGGCGATAATTTGTCAATTCCTTTCTCCTTCGGCCTCGCCTGAAACTGCACTGCGCCCCTAACCTGAACCTGAGCTTTGATGCTGGATATGTGACACACAAACAGCTGCCTGGGCCATTAGCGTAGCGGAATCTTTCTCATTTGACAAGCAAGCATGTAATCTGTAATAGTTGCTAGCAAGTGAGGTAAGTACCGTGAAACGTATCATAAACGGCAAGACTTTCAATTCGGAAACGGCCACCACGGTATTCCGTTTAGAAAAAAAAGAAAGGGGGGCATTGCGGTCGGAAGAGATTGGCGGTTACCTGGATTCGGAGACTCTCTACCGAACGCGCCAGGGTAATTTCTTCCTGGTGGACACAGAAATTAAGACCAATTTTGACAAGGAGGGTTTTCCGCTAGGCGCTGGTCCGGTCAAGCGCCTGAAGCCTTTGACCCCTGAGGGGGCCTTGAATTGGCTGAGGAGTCACAACGTAAGTGAGGAACAGATTCGACAACAGTTTGGAGATCACCTTAAGGACATGACGGAAGAGAGTACCGTCTACTTACGCGTCCCTCAAAGCCTTAAGCTCAGGCTAGAGGCTTGCGCCAATAATAAGGGACAGTCGCTTAACACCTGGGTCATGCGGTGTTTGGAACGCGCTGCGTGGGTCGAAGAGGAAGGTGGAGCCCCCGTTATCAATCCCGAACCTGGCAAGGCCGAAGATCGCTACTGCGAGTACGAAGGCTGACAACTCATACTCTGAAAAGTTTAGACACCCGTAGGGCAAAAGAAAAGACCAAGGGTAATGGATCGTACTGTCATTGTCTGTAAATGGGGTCCATCTCCGTCATTGGAAAACAAGGTGCATGACCATCCAGGTCCAAACGGGCACAGTTCTGGTACACGGGAGAGTTTGAGTCGTACAAATTAGACTTACTATCCACGCCTATCAAGCCATAACAAGCGAAATCAAATGTCTTTCCTCTCCCGTCTTCCCCCGTACTGTGCCGGAGACCTCAGTGGTTTAGGCACAAAATGGGGACAACAAAGCAGAGTGGCGGGTTTGAAAGCGTGGGGCAACTAAAGACAAGCTACCGATATTTGATGGAACATTACGAAGATTTTCTGTATTATTAGGGTTTGGAGTACAGTAAGGTCCTGTAATTAGCTTACATTTATATTAGGAATGCCAGAGATCAAACATTTATCCAACGCCCCCATTACTGAGGCTATAATAGATATCCGCACCAAGTTGCCGCCTAGCGTGGATTTGCCAAGGCTTGGATCGGTTCACGATTTAATTCGCCAGCACTATCCAAAGCGTAAGGAGCGCAAAAGGTGAGAGGGACGTATTGAGCTGAAGGAAGGAGAACCTCCTGCCCAAACTGCTGTATATAAGGGATCCGATGGCTATCTTTACACATCGGAGGACGATAGGCAGACAGTCCAATTCAGACTGGATGGCTTTACCTTTAATCGGCTAAAGCCCTACGAAACTTGGGAGCGAATGCGTGACGAAGCTCGAAGACTATGGCGATTGTATTTGCAAATAGCCACACCTGAAAAAATCACAAGGATAGCGTTACGGTATATAAACCGTTTAGATATTCCACTTCCGATCACCGACTTCGGTGATTATCTCGCAGCTCCTCCAAGCGTTGCAAGTGGTTTACCGCAGGGGATTAGAAGTTTTCTGACTCGTGTTGCTATACAAGAGCCTGCCTCGGAGGCAACATGCATCATTAATCAGGCTCTTGAGTCTCTGACAAAGCAAGGTTATGCTTCTTTGGTGTTAGATATAGATGTGTTCAAACAGTCACAGCTTGACGCCAGCGATGAAGAGGCTTGGAGAGTTTTGGAGACAATGCGGAATTTCAAAAATAGGGTTTTTTTGAGAGTGTTACTGAAAACACAGTGAGGTTATTCGAATGAGTGTTGCGATTCCCTCTAGAGAAGGATTGGTATTCTTGGGTCCTTCTATGGACAGCGGTATTAGCGCAGACGCTCAAAATCTAGCAAAATTTGTTTTTGATTCAATAACCCATTTTAAGCAAACGACACCTAAAGAAAATGCTTTCGCTTCGCTAGACGAGGTCTATACTGAATGCAGCGTACAGAATTGGGATGGTTATGGTGCCCAGCCAGTCAAGGAGGAGGCATATTTAGAGGCCCGGAAAATACTGGACTTATTGCCGTCAAACGTTCCTTTACCGGAAGTTGGCCCGGAACCCAGTGGCGACATAGGATTGGAATGGTCTAGATCGAGACGCTCGGTTTTCGTCATAAGTGTAAGCGGTCACAATGTAATGACATATGCTGGTTTATTCGGTAGAAATGAAATACATGGGTCCGAGTATTTTGAGGACTCTATACCGTCAATGATTCTCCAAAACCTTTCGCGCCTTTACTCTTATAGTATTGACCATTGAACCACTTATCTCCCGCCGAGTGGCTAACACGGTATATTTTAAGTGACAGGTACTATAGTGCATCGACGAACACTGTGAAGTATCGGGCTTTCATGCCAATTCGTAATCCGGACACTTCGGTTCTAGAAACCTCTGTG
>JACZXR010000479.1 GCA_022571535.1 Deltaproteobacteria bacterium
GTAAAACGTGGATTTGCCCTATTCTTCAAGCCTCGCCTATGAGGCGATTGATTACATTAAGCAACTGAGGGTTCGTGAAGGGCTTCGTGATATAAGAGTCGGCCCATATATCGTAGCCCCCCAATATGGCCTCATCTGGCTGTTTGGCGGTCAATAGAACGACGGGAATAGGGCGTGTGTTTGAATCGCCTTTAAGGCGCGTGAGCACCTCCAACCCGTCCATCCGGGGCATCATGATGTCGAGAATAATAAGGTCTGGCTTTTGCTTTGCTAATAGATTAAAGACTTCCTGTCCGCTATAAGCGGACTGCACCTTATATCCCTTTACTTCCAACAAAGTCTTAACGATAGTCACAATATCTGGATTGTCATCGACAACCATGATGTTTTTCTTTTTTGCCATCCTGAGGTTCGTAATCTCGGCGGTGCGCTGCTCTAAAAGGCCTGTGAGATCCTCTTTTTCTGTGAGTCGGTGCTCCAGCTCTTGAACCTTGGCAGTGAAGTTCTCCTGCAGTTGGCTGATAGCTGACTCTTTCGTGAGGAGAGTTTCCTCCTTTTCCTGCAGCTGAGCCTCCAGCATGCTGATCTTCGCCTCTGCCTGGGACCGAATCTCTGCTTTCTGTTTATCTAAAAGGCCAGAGAGGTCCTCTTTTTGTTGTTCCAGCTCTTGAACCTTGGCAGTGAAGTTCTCCTGCAGTTGCTTGATAGCGGACTCTTTCGTACGAAGGCTCTCCTCCTTTTCCTGGAGCTGAGCCTCCAGCATGCCAACCTCCATTTGCCAGAGTTTCTCATACTGCTGTGCTTCACGGGAGGCGGTAGACTTTGCTTCCCACAAATGTGCCTCCATCCTTTCGAATCCGCCTAGGAGGGCTTCTTTAAGCTCTGTTAGGTTATTGCCTAATACGCCAATGGACCCGTTGTTGTAGCCCTCTATCGAAAACTCCATAGAAGTGGCCTTCCTTTCAAGTCTCTCGGAGCAATTAAGCCATAGAGAGGCTGTATTAGAAAATAAAGATTCAGGAACTTGAGTTACTAGGGCTTTTCTTAGCTAAAATCGTGCCAATGTCGGAGAAACAGAAATTCGAGAATATTCAGTTACTTAAGTCCTTCCTCAAGTCCTAGTAGGTGTCAATTAGCGTCGCTAATTTACAAAAAATGTTATCTTTAGAGGAGTCTTCCTTCAGACTCTGCGACTCGTTGCACAGCTTCCATCATGTGACGAGGACTGGGTAAAGGAGCTTCCGTACCTCCTCAGGGTCTCGCTCGGACAGCAACTCCATCGACCCCTTCAGGTCAGCGAACAGCACAGTGACCTGCTTGCGCTCGTCTTCCAGGGAATCCTTGGAAGCCAGTATCTTCTCAGAGAGATGCTTAGGAGTGTACGCCTCAGGAGAGGCGAAACGATTGGCAGCTTGAACGGTGACCGGCGCCCCGCAGGAGCCGCAGAACTTCTTGCCGGGGGTAATCTCGGCCTCACACCGCTGGCAGATGAGTGCAAGGCGGGCGCTACAGCCTTCGCAGAACTTCAGTCCATCGCAGTTCTGCACCTGGCACCGGGGACACTTCATGCCGTGGCCTCCACCAGCCGAAGCTGATTGTAACTGCTCTACAACCTTAGCGGAAACAGTATCCGACGGGGTGCCATGATGTCAACGTGGAATCGTATCACGCCCAGGCAGAATGGACATTGGCGGCTCTAGGACTCAATTTAAAGCTTCGTTCAATTTAATCCTGGCATTCAAAGGGGCCTGCTTGTGCAGGTTGGGTTTCAGGGGACAGAATAATTTTTTGCACCCTATGTGCCAATGATTTTTCATCATTATCGTTGAAGGTTTCGGCTATGATCAGGCTTTCCCTCTCAAGGAGTAAGCCTACAAGCATTTTAAGCCTCACAATTTCCCTCTGATAAGCACAAATATCCTCAGCAGCCTCGGGCAGGTATTTATCTTTTATTCTATTGGCCATCTCCGTGGCAAAATCTGATTCAATCGACATTTGTTTTTCCATGTCCTTCCTCCTTGTTCAAGCCATACTCTCCAGGATGTCCAATGCAACGAATATGCCAGACCTGATAAAAGCTATAACAGGTTGAAATTCCTTAACCTTTGGTGAGTAAGGATTGGTACAGGCAATGGTTTCAAGTGATGAAGATGGACAATAATGAACAAACCGGTAAAATTAACAACTTTCGGACCGTGCCACCATCTTATCCATGAGATGTCCAAACAGCCAAGCGGCCAGGTATCGTCTTTTTCTCGGGAGAATTATCTAACAGCCCTAGGGCCTACTTGAGCGCAATAAAATTGTTCTTCTAGCCGATCCTACGGCAAGTCGCATTTAAAGCGTCGATTAATTGCGCCGTGGGGTCATTGACAGTCTTTTCCTATGTGATATTGGTCCCTTAGTAACATACCAATGAGTAAGAGCCTGGTTAACGACATGAGGAGCAACCATGCCTCCAGGATAGGGTCAACAAAGGAGACCACTATATAGCTCAGGACCATCGGGCTTATCGTTATCCTAACCCTCGGACTGCTCGCCGGGCCTTTGACCGCCGAAGCGCAGCAGACGGGGAAGATCTACCGGATCGGTTATCTGACACCTACCAACATTTTTTCCGCTTTCCGCCAGGGTCTGCGTGAGCTCGGCTATGTGGAAGGAAAGAACCTCACCTTTGAGTACCGTCAGGCAAAACGGTCCGACCAGTACCTCGGCCTCGCCCACGAGCTGGTCCGTCTGAAGGTGGACCTCATTCTTGCCGTGGGCAGTATCGCGACCCGCGCTGCCAAGCAAGC
>JACZXR010000480.1 GCA_022571535.1 Deltaproteobacteria bacterium
TTGCTCCTGACCCATAAGTTGGTCGCCGATTAGGGCGCCACCGATGAGTCCGACAGACCCGCCAATAAGGGCTCCAGTGCCAGCGTGGCCCACTGTGCTACCAATAATGGCTCCGGTACCGGCCCCGAGGCCAGCGCCAATAAGTCCTCCTTTCTCTCGGGTGGATAGCGGAGCGGAACATCCAAGGCTACCTATCAGGGCAAAGGCCACAAGCGAGATGGTAATGACAGGGAGCTTCGTCTTTATACTCATAATTCTTCCTCCATATGAGGAGCCGTGGCATAAATCATACCAAATTTGCCATATTCCACCAGTTCGATAAGTGCATGTTTTTCTTCTTATGTGGCCTGGACGAGTGAAGCCCCAACTCCCTTTTTCACTCTGGGGTTAGGCTCAGCAATCGGATCAAGATGGTACAATAGATTCATTTTGAGCCTCGCAGTCCAGGAAGTTACGCTCTCTTACCGACCTAATAGAGACACTGAAAATGATCAGAAATCCTATGAAATTCAATAAGTAGCTACCAAACATTGGGCGATCCATGGAGATTGGCATGATTTTAGCCACGATACGACTACTATCTATGCGAAAAATTCCTACTTTGTCTTTCCTACCTGCACTTTTTCTAATTCCATTTTTAAGCGGCTGTGCCGCAATTGGCCTTACCCTTTTGGGGGCCGGCGTTGGTGTCACTACAGGTACGGCGGTGGGTTATACCCTGAATGGTATCGCTTACCGAACATTTACGGCCCCTCTCCCTGAAGTACGGGCGGCCACACTGACTGCCCTAGACCGTATGGGGATCGAGGTGGATGCTAAGGAGAAAACTGACCAGGGAGAGCTTTTTAAGGCAAATGCTGCTGATCGGCAGATAGAAATTCAGCTTGAGTCCGTAAGTTCCAAGACCACGCGCATGCGCACAGTGGCCAAACAGGGGATGTTTTTCAAGGACCGAGCCACTGCGATAGAGATCATTATACAGGTGGAAAATGTCCTTAACGGCCCAAAGAATAATCAAAGCCCTAATCTGGAGCAAAGGTCTTCAGCGAAGAGGGTTGAGCAGAAAGCGGCATCTTCTTCGGAAGGGAAGGGCGGACAGCAGTTGGCACAGATCCAGCAGGCCCAAGAGCGCCTAAAGGCCAGAGGGTTTGATCCAGGCCCCATTGATGGCATTCTGGGACCGCAGACTCGGTCGGCACTCAACGAGTATCAAGCCGCTCAAAGGTTACCAACAACAGGTGTGTTGGATGAGAAAACCCGAAACTCCCTTGGAGTGCGATGAAAGTTTGCAATGATAAGTCAGTTCTAGTCACCTCTTGGCAGAGAAGCGCTAGGTAAGAGACAGCAAAGACGGTGAGCAGGAAAGGGCAGTGGAGGCTGACCGGAGGGAGAATTTCTTCCCCAGCACAACCCTCCAGTCCAGCTTAAAGCCACACCTGAATAAGCGTCAATCGGGTTTTCCCTCATTGGTTCAAGGGGATCAGGCAAAGGGACCTAATGCTAAGTTGCTTTCTTAAGTCGCTTCGATATTAGGTTAATTATCAACTCTGAAACTGCATCGGCAAAACGATTGTGCGGATTCTCCTTACAATAATTGTGAAGCCATACTAGTACAGTTTCCAAACCCGTGTTGCCCATTATGTCGAAGATATTAGGTTTGAGGAGGTTGAAACCGGTGACGTAACCGTTGAGCCAACCAGCGTATATAAGCGAGGTAAATTTTTGATCATATTTGTCCAGGTTGGTCCAGGATTTAATGTAGGCTCCACATGAATCCGCCCCATAGCTATAGACTTTATAGGTGCTTTCCATCGAATCAGGATGCTTTTTAATTCGCTTAGGATATAGTTCAATAGTCAGCCAATCGGCCGCCTCAGCAATTGATTTCAGGGGATTTGTCTTGCAGTAAAAATTAAGCAATCTATTCACACCATCAAAACCCGTATTCCCTGCTATGTCATACGTATCGGGTTTCAATTTGTTGTATGATGTCAAAAAACCTCTGAGCCAGGTGGCTATATCATGTCTCTCAGTTAGCTTTAAAATGACCTCCGACGGAGAAGTAATCCCATTCATTTTCTCGGGCAAGAGTTGGAGATAGGCATCACACGATTTATTTCCATTGCCGTGAACCGTGTACTTTCCGGTTCGATCGGCCCCCTGGGCTTCTATCGAACTTACGATCAACCAGACAGCTAGAGTCATTGCCAATTTACTGAATTTGATCTTTTGCTTATATTTCATAGCTAGCCAATTCTCTTGGGCGACTGTTGTTCAAGGAATCGGAGCATTGTGCACTCAGTCTCCATCACTCCTACGTGCTTTTACCCCAAAGTCCTTTGCCTTGTTCCCTCGCCTTATTTGCCCACCTCCCAACAACAAACTCCAGCCCAGCTTAAAGCCACACACTACACAATGGGCATCAATCGGGACCTCCTTTTTCGGTTCAGGAGGATCACGGACAACGACACCCAGGTAGTCCTTACACTTCGGACAAGTGCGGTAGAGGTATTTGAGCATGGGTGGAGGGATTCTCCTTCCCATCGTTTGGGGTGTCAAGGAAAGATTTTAGTTTTTTATAGGGAAATCAGGGTCAACCAAAGTGGCCCTGTAGCAGGTAAGAAAGTCTACACTGCTCTAGGCTAACTGGCCTTGACGCTTCCTCTTTAATCCCCAGTTCGACAGAGGCGAAAATGAGTCAATTTTGGTTGGGCTTGAACCCGTACTGGGCCTGGGTTTGCTGCGTATTGGACCCCCAGGACGCAATTAAAGATCTATTGAATTGCGTCTT
>JACZXR010000481.1 GCA_022571535.1 Deltaproteobacteria bacterium
ACTCCGCCCACGAGTACCCTGGTAGTCGTAAAAGGCCTGGCAAATCCAGACTATCTGATCGAGATTGCCGGCGTCGCGGCACTCTAGCCCGGAGTGTTCACGGCACCCGGAACTTCGAGTCCTTCGTAAGACTCAATTAAAGCGTCGATTAATTGCATCTTGGGATGAAATTAAGGTCTGCTAGGTCGGGTTGACGTAATAGGTTGTTATCGCATATTGTCCACCCAAAACTAAGGAGGGCCAGTCCGTTTGCTGTCCGGTACCTGTAACTCTGATGTGGTCTTTCTCAAAGGTGAGCCGCCCCAGCTCTACAAAATCCCGAAGAACATCTACGAGGTCACCTTCGATCATGTCTATAACCTGATCGAAAATCCCCTCCCCTGCTGTTAACGCAAGTCTAGTTCCTTACTTCGCAACTAACTTCCGCACGATCTCGTAGAGCATTCCCATGCCGAACTTTATGTTCTCCACCGAGATCCGCTCGTCGTTCCCGTGAACACGGGAGCGTTCCTTATCACTTTTTTTGAAGGGCATGAAGCCATAGCAGAGGATCCCCCTTTCCCGGAAGTAATGGCAGTCGGTGAATCCTCGCAGAAGAGGCGTCGTTATGACTGCCTCCGGATCATGATTCCTGGAAACCTCAGAGATGATCTGGAAGAGCTCGGAGTTGGTGGGGGAAGAGATCGGAGGGATCGAGAGGATACGCTCGATCTTAATGGACTCGTCCCCGATGACCAGGCGAAGCTCCTTGAGGAACTCCTTCGGATCCTCGCCGGGGAGGAGCCTGATGTCGATCTTCGCGGAGGCTTGAGATGGGATTACGTTGACCTTGCTCGAGCCTTCCAGCATGGTGACGGAGATGGTATTCCTGACCATGGCATTGGCCCTTGGGTTTTTGGTGAACTCGGCAGCAAAAACCGGATCCTTCAGGGATCTCTTCAAATCCTTCAGCCGCTCTTTCTTGGGGGAAGGTTCGAGATCTGCGATGTCGGCGTAGAACCTCTGAACCTCAGGCACCACCTTCAGAGGTGTCTGATAGTTAATGATCCGGTTCAGGCTTGCGATCAGCTTGTTCACGGCCGAGTCAGACTTGGGCGTAGAGCCGTGACCCGGGCTGCCTCTGACTGTCAGCTTCAGCCAGAATGGACCCTTCTCTGAGACGCCCACAGCGTAGTACGGGACTTTGCCGTCGCCCCGTAGATTGATCCGACCTCCTTCGTTCAACACGAACTCAGCGTCCTTGAAGAGATCGAAATGCTCCTTGACCATGAAGCCCAGGCCCATCGCGCCTCCCGCCTCCTCATCGGCCATCCCCAGGAAAATAATGTCCCTCTTAAGCGGAATCCCTTGCCGCTTCAGGATCAGCATGGTCATCAGCTCCACGATTGCCGATCCCTTCATGTCCAAGGCCCCTCGCCCCCAGACGTAGCCGTCCTTGACCAGCCCGCCGAAGGGCTCCTCGCTCCAGAACCTCCGGTCTGCCGGAACGACGTCCATATGATTCAGCAGGACCAGCGCCTTCTTCGAACCATCTCCTCTCAAGCGGGCGTAAATATTCCCCCGCCCCGGGGCCGACTCGAAAATCCTGGCCTCGATCCCCTCCCGGTCGAAGATGGACTTGAAGAACTTAGCCGCCTTGATTTCATTCCCAGGCGGGTTGGTGGTGTCTATCTGAATATATCGGCTCAAGAGGGAGACGGCCTCTTTCTCCAGCGCCTTCCAGTTTGGGTCCCCCTCTGCGCACAGCGCCCTTGTTGGGCTGGCCATAGTGGCCAGGCCGAACACTGCAAACCCTAGAACCCAGCAAAGGAACCCGTATTTTCTCATATCGCCTCCTTACAAAAATAATCCGAGCGAGGATTCACGGCTCCCCTGCCGCCGGCAACTGAAGCGACATAAGCGCTCCGGGTCTGGTGTAAAGGCGTTCGAACTGCAAAAGCTGTTTTTAATATTTGGTGTGTCGCACAAGGCCATTGTTGAGCCATACGGCGTCGCCGGGTAATCCCATTTGCCGGGGTAATCATCTGGCACTTTGTGTGATGATCCCCTGCGGCGGGTGGTCGTCCGCAATCCGCCCCATGTCCATCTGAGCCACAGCTGCACGTATGATCCAAGCCGGGCGGAGGCACAAGCCTCCTCCGGCTCCTGCTCGTAAAGCCGGATCGCACGTGCAAGGAAACTATGAATGATTTGATGGCGGCGGTCTACACCAGGGCGCCGTTTTTCTTTCAAACGACCCGTAGGACGCAATTCATTAGCTCTTTAATTGAGTCCTAGGGGTCTAACACTGAGAAAACCCAAGCCCAGTGCGGCTCCGAGCTCTAAGAGAATTGACAAAATCGTGATTCTGGGTAGTGCTCAATTAAAGCGTCGATTAATTGCGTCCTGGGATTAAATACCCCAGAAAGATGTATCATTACACCCAGATAGCCGTTACTCTTTAAATCAATGGAGTCGTCCTGTGAGGGAGACGGAATGGCGCGAACCGCATAGGGCTGATCGAGCCGGGCCGACCCAAGGGGGTTAGGAGGAGCGACCAGGCGAAGATGGGGAGGGAGGGCTTGCTGAAAAAAGGAAAGGCATCGAAAAGGTTAAAAAGGTCTGTCTGACCTCATTCCAAAAGATTTGCCCCTCTGCCTTGTCCAGACTTGAGGCGGCAACCGTAAAACGTAGATTTGACCTATTCTTCAAGCCTCGCCTATGAGGCGATTGATTACATTAAGCAACTGAGGGTTCGTGAAGGGCTTCGTGATATAAGAGTCGGCCCATATATCGTAGCCCCCAAATAT
>JACZXR010000482.1 GCA_022571535.1 Deltaproteobacteria bacterium
TATGAAAGCAGCTGTAACCACAAAGCCAGGCAGTCCAGAAGTAATTGAATTACTGGAGAAATCGATACCATTAGCCAAAAAGGGATGGGTCTTAATCAAAATTAAAGCCTTCGGACTCAATCGCTCTGAAATATTTACCCGACAGGGACATTCTCCAAATGTGAAGTTCCCAAGAGTACAGGGAATTGAATGTGTTGGCATGGTTGAAGACGATCTCTCAGAGAATTACAAAAAGGGACAACAGGTGGCTGCAATAATGGGTGGCATGGGTAGAGACTTTGACGGAGGCTATGCAGAATATACGCTTGTACCTGAAAAGGTAGTCTTCCCTTTTCACAGTGGGCTTCCGTGGGAAACCTTAGGAGCCATCCCTGAAATGTTTCAAACAGTATCGGGTTCTTTGAGTCAGGCTTTGGAAGTCAGGAAAAATGAGGTCTTATTGATTCGTGGAGGCACTTCATCCATTGGCATGTTAGCTTGTCAACTGGCAAAACACCTTGGCTTAAAAGTTATTTCAACTACCAGAAAACCTGAGAAAGAGGAATACCTAAAGGCGAATGGTGCAGACCTTGTTATTATTGATAATGGAAATGTCAAAGAGAAGGTGAAAAAACTGTTTCCAAATGGCGTCGATAAGGTACTAGAACTTATTGGTACACGAACCCTAAAAGATTCATTAAAGTGCATAAAGCCCGGAGGGATAGTATGTATGACAGGAATTTTAGGAAGTGAGTGGACGATGAAAGAATTCACGCCAATGGGCGATATTCCTTCTCTCGGCAGATTAACAGTTTACATGGGTGAAGCCGGGAATCTTCAAAAAGAATCACTTCAAGAATTTATTGATGCTGTTGAGAGCGGAGATATTAGGATCACCATCGATAGGATCTTCAAGCTAGATGAGATAGTTGAGGCTCATAAGTACATGGAAAGCAATCAGGCTAAAGGAAAAATTGTGGTTGAAATATAAAGAGCAGCAGACAACTGTGTATAAAAGCAATAGCAGTTTGGATATTTCATTCAAGCCATTTTTGTATTTTAAGCATCAGCAGTTAATTGACAGTTAAGTGGTTTTAATCCGCTACTGCTTCTATACGGAACGTTGAGAATAAAAATGATGAGAACACATAACAAATCGTTTCACCTGACATTTATCCGCTTCGTTCCAAAATGCAGGTGACCTCAGGCGTTAGGCATCATGATCCTCTCCCCGAAAATTGAACCATTGCAGGAGGCCCACTATGCCAAAGGTCGTTCGCTTTCATGAAACAGGAGGAGCTGACGTGCTCAAGGTTGAGGACTTACCTCTTATAGAACCTGGCGAGGGCGAGGTCCGCCTGAAGGTGGAGGCCATCGGCCTCAACCGCGCCGAGGTTATGTTCCGACGGGGACAGTACCTGCAAAACCCCGAACTCCCCTCACGACTCGGCTATGAAGCAGCCGGGATCATTGACGCGGTGGGGCCCGGCATTGGCGCCATCCAGATTGGTGGCCGCGTAAGCACCATACCCTCCTTTTCGATGGGAAAGTATGGCGTCTACGGCGAAAGTGTTATCGTCCCGGACTCCGCTGTGGCCCGTTACCCCGACAATCTATCGGCAATCGAAGGCGCTGCGATCTGGATGCAGTACCTAACCACCTTCGGCGCGCTTATTGAATTCGGTCAATTGAAAAAAGATGACTCTGTATTGATCACCGCGGCTAGCAGCAGCGTGGGGCTGGCCGCGATTCAGATCACAAAGGCTGCCGGGGCATCGGCCATCGCCACTACCCGCGGCGCTGATAAGAAACAGTTCCTCCTCGACGCAGGCGCGGATCACGTCATCGTGACGGACAAAGAAGACCTGGCAGAATCGGTGATAGCCATCACTTCCGGGAAAGGTGCTAATATCATCTTTGATCCTGTCGCCGGACCCTTACTGGAGAAGCTCGCCGATGCCGCTGCTTCCGGTGCGATTATCTTCGAGTACGGTGCGTTGTCTCCAGCACCGACAATCTTCCCTCTGTTCTCAACGCTTGCGAAGGGCTTAACAGTACGAGGTTATACTTTGTTCGAGATCGTAAGGGATCCCGAGAAGCTTGCCCGCGGCAAGAAGTATGTCTACGACGGCCTCCAATCCGGCGCGCTGAAACCGATCATTGATCGCACCTTTCCGCTGGACGCCATCGCTGAAGCCCACCAGTACATGGAATCCAACCAACAGAAGGGCAAGATCGTGGTGACGGTCTGAAAAACTGCCGGTGGACTGCGGCCGCGTATATGGCGGCTGGCTCTAAATTACTCATCTTCCTCCTCCGTTGGCCTCACATCACGCTAGAAGCCACTCAATGATAGGGGAGGCTCGTGCTTATTGGCTTGTTACTAAGAGACCAATATCACAAGGGAAAGGGCTGTCAAGGATGACAGAACGCAATTAAACGACGCTTTAATGGAGTCTTGGCTGGTTTGACGAGGTGTAAAAGAACCCTGGAAGCCGGGCGTAACACTCCTCCCATAGACCTAGATGTTGAAGAATTTTAAAATCCAGTCCGGTCTAACCGCCGGGCCTAATTTTACATCGATTGGAAACACCTTAGAACGGCATCCCGGGAGGCCTTGGCAACCACCGGATCGTAGGCGTCCTTATGGGGCATGGAAAAATTGTGGACCGCGTTTGGGTGCGTGACGATCTCGGCGTTTCGGTGGCCAGCGTAGGAGTCCTGGATCGCTCTGACCTGATCCATCGGCGTCACCGGGTCTGCTTCGCCGAAATGGAAGCTGACCGGACACGTGATTTTGTGCGTCT
>JACZXR010000042.1 GCA_022571535.1 Deltaproteobacteria bacterium
TTTCCCGGCGATGGTTTAACAATCAGCTTACGTTTGCCCTCGCTATTTAGTAATCAATTTGCCTATGTGATGAATAATCCCGTCGGCTCTGGCGATCCAAGTGGGCGAGGCGTAATAGGTATTGGTATTTGCGTCGCTGCCGAAATTGCAGGTCTTGCAGCAACAATTCAAACAATTAACGACCTTGAGCGTGAACTAGATGCGATAAAAAAGCAGATAAGAGACCTTGATAAAACGTGTACTAGCGAAGTTGAAAAACTTGCTCGGATTAAGGATCTCCAGGCAAAGGCATTTCATATTGCCAAACAAAAGGTACAACGACAACTTCTTGGAGCCGCCATCTTCGGAGCTGTAGGAATTGCCTGTGTCGGTTTGGTTGTCTTGCTATAGGATTTGTTCCTGTTTGGTATGTCTACGGACAACATTGTGCTTGTGAGTTGGGGCGTTTTGATAATAGCTCTGCAAGTGTGGCTTTTTCTGGCGGTGCCGCCAAAGAACCTCATCAAGAAGTACTCACGACTTCTCTTACTGCGCAGCATGCTACCATTCGCGAAAACATGGAAAAGAAGCATCGAGGCACCTGATATAGAGGCAATCCAAAGGTATCGGAAAAGGGCGATTCCATATTTGCTTATCCTAGTCCTCTCCGGGATTATTCTCTGCACGTATTTTTATTTTAGATACCTGACGGAAGTAAAAAGTCTGCTGGAAACGGGGGGCGGATAAAAGCGTGGAAGATGGAGTCGTACCTCGCGTCATTACTTTTCCGCTTTAAATGGTCCTTTATTATCAGGGGTCAGCCTTACCTTGTTGCTATTTTGACTTTCCTGTCTTTCCGGATTCCAAGTTGTAGTTTACCAATTCTTGTCTGTAATTTTCTATCCTCTTCCAGTCGCACTTCTAGCTTTCGTAACCCTCGACTCATCACTCCGGGATCGCGGTTTATATATCGGGCAACTTCTACCAATCGGTACCCTGCCTGTTCAGTCGCTAGCTTCCCAATCATCCATCGTACTTGACTAATCTCTCGGCTCCTTTCCCTTTGCACCACTCTCTGCGCGCGTATCCCGAATTCGGAACAAACCACTTTGATGATGTCCTCTAGGTCTATGTCTACGGGATGGTTATCCTCTGCTTCTTGCGTCCTTTCTCGCATCTGTTGGGCAAATTCCTCATCTCCCAAGAATCTCTGGTCAACAATCTGGTAAAGGTCATCCCGATGCCCTTGCCCCAATCCTTCACTAATGAATTGCCGGTAGCGGTGGATTGCTCCCCTCCGCTTGCTTCCAAACTGCTCCAGAACCGCATTTACCGAAACCCCTTGTGTCTCATCCCCTCCCAAATACATCCGGTGACTGCTCCACCGATACCAATCAGCACGTCGGGTGAGACCCGCCCGAATTGGATTTAGGGTCTTCGTGTTCCCGAGTGGGTGAATTAACCGTGAGAAACGGGTCGTATGTAGGTGTAGGACCGTGATTTTGCCATTTTCCGGTGTTGAAAAATCTGACATGATCTCTGCATGCGAAAATACCGACGTCTGTGGGACACGTATCGCTTTCCAGGCTTCCGTCCGAGCTCAGCGGTACAAGGCATCTTCGGTGATCCGAGGGCCCGCGTCATCTGTCTACATCGGCGGGGGAAAAAACTGTCTGCGGAGCCTGTGGCTACTTCGAGCGAGCTTGGTACGATCGCAAGCTGCGCCGAGTCCGCGACTTGGCGTGTGGAGACCATCGGATCTACTTGAAGGTCGAGATCCGGCGTATCGACTGCAAGAGATGCGGCAAGGTGAAGCAGGAGAAGCTGGATTGGCTCGCGGACAATCCGTTCTACAGCAAACGCTTCGCCTTCTTCGTGGGACGGCGTTGCCGAGTCGCGACTATCAAGGACATTGCCAAAGAAACGCATCTGGATTGGTGGACGGTCAAGAAGTTAGAGATGCAGTACATGAGGGAACAGCTCCGCAGAGCGGGGAACCCAGCTCCCAAGGTGATCGGAATCGACGAGATCTCGATTCGGAAGGGACACACGTACCGGATCGTGGTCAGCGATCTGCTGCGTCGGCGGCCAATCTGGTTCGGAGGCAAGGACCGCTCCGAAAAGAGCATGGACGAGTTCTTCAAGTGGTTGGGACCCAAGAAGAGCAAGCAGATTCGACTTGCGGTCATGGACATGTGGAGAGCGTTCCGCAACTCCACCCTCAAGGCAGAGCATGCGTCACAAGCCGCCATTTTATTCGACAAGTTCCACGTCTTGCGTCACCTTGGCAAAGCCTTGGACACGGTACGCAAAAGCGAGTATGCCCGGCTGACGGGCAAAGACAGGCGTTTTATCAAGGGCCAGAAGTATACGCTGTTATCTCGGCGAGAAAACCTCACGACTGGGGGACGCCGAAGCTTGAAGATGTTGCTGAAGGCCAATAAAAGGCTGAACACGGCCTACGTCCTCAAGGAAGCGTTCGGGCAGCTCTGGGACTACCAGACGGAAGGCTGGGCTCGACGGTTCTTCGACAATTGGCGCGATTCTCTCAAGTGGCAACGCCTCAAGCCCTACGAGAAGTTTGCCGAGATGATCGATCGGCACTGGGATGGCATCGCAGCTTTCTGCAAGCCCGAGAACAAGGTACCGCTTGGCTTCGTGGAAGGCTTAAACAACAAGATCCGTGTGATCCAACGACGCAGTTACGGCCTACGCAACGAAGAGCACCTACGCTTGAAAGTTCTCACTTGCATGCTCCCTGAGATCTAAAATCATGCCAAATTCACCCACTCGGGAACACGAAGACCCTGTTTTCTTTCCTTCCAACACCTCCATCGGGATAGCTCATGTTGGCTCTTATCCAATCGCCCTCAGATTTTCCGACCTAAAAAATTTCAAGATCTCCAGATAAATTCAAAATTATCTAGCCAGCCATATAAAGTTTCGGGGCCTAATCCCTTCTCACTTGCCAAGAAACGTCCCCATTAGACAAATCCTCCAAAAACAGGGGAGACAATCACGATACTTATCAGTCTGGCAAACCTGGCTCCTGGACACTCAATAGGCCAAATTCTAGCATCTTGCAAGGTGTATTCATAAGTCCGGCAACAGTGACGAACGACACTTGACGCGCGTATAAGGTTAGAGGATCTGAACCTTGATTTTTCAAAGCGATATGGCCTAACATGGCTTGAGGTAAACCCCGTACCCCGGGCATTCATCTGTGGATTTGGGGCCTGCCCTTGTCGGGAGTTCCGAACATCTATCCCCACATCGCGTAATTGCGTTCTGTGATGAGGGGTAAACTTGGGATGGACGAGAAGTAATGACGGATAACCACAGCAGCACCACCCGTCCAGGCACAAAGGTTTGGACTGCGATACAACACAGCTCCGGGCTCGTAGCGGCGTTGGGTCTCTTTGTGGCAATCTCTGCGTACTCGACTGATCCGGATTCAGGAGTAGTGTTCATTGGCCTGATCGTGGCTTTTGTTGGTTTAATCGGGTTTATAGTAGGGCGGACCCTGCGTAGAAGACACCGTAGTTAAGGGAACAAACATTACTAGTCTTGACACCCCGCTAGCCGAGAAAAAACAATATCTCCGATAATGATCAAAGGAGGGAATACCTATGCCGAGAGCCGCGAAGACTCCCAGCCTTGGCACGGATGAGGCCATAGCTAACTTGCGCCTGGCAGTGCACGGCAAAGCGGCCAATTTCTACGCCATGTATTCCAGCGTTATGGGTGGGATCGTTACAGACCCGGCGTTGATGGTCCTGCCGCTCGATGACCACATGGTGCACCGCGGGCACGCCGTGTTTGATACGGCGATCCTGGCGAACGGGATGTTATACCAGCTAGATCAGCATCTGGAGCGCTTTTTGCGCTCGGCGGAAATGGCACATATCCCCCTGCCTTTTCCACAGGAACAGTTGCGGCAGATAATCCTGGATACGGCGGCAACCAGTGGTCGCCGTGACGGCTCGGTGCGCTACTGGCTCTCTGCCGGACCAGGTGGTTTTGGCCTGGCACCAACCGAGTGTATTGGCAGTAGTTTTTATGTGATGATCTTCGCCGGGTTGATCTATCCCGAATCCCTCTATACCCAGGGGATGAAAGTTGTCACGAGCACGGTTCCTATCAAGGCACCGTTTTTCGCGCGGGTCAAATCGACCAATTATTTGCCTAACGTAATGGTCGTGCTCGAGGCCAAGGAATGTGGAGCCGACAACGGTATCTTTATTGATCAGAGCGGTATGGTCGGTGAAAGCTCTAACATGAACGTGGCCTTTGTGACTAAGGATCGGGGTTTACGTCATCCTCCCTTTGATAGTATTCTCTCGGGGATTACCGTGCAGCGGATACTTCACCTGGCCCGGCGGTTAGTAGAGAAGGGGGACCTGAAGGACATTGTAGTAACCGATGTTTCCGTGGAACAGGGGCGTGCGGCTGCGGAAATGTTGCTCATCGGCAGTTCGATCAAAGTGGCACCGGTAGTGCAGTGGGATGATCAGCCAATCGGTGATGGTAGGCCCGGTCCAATCGCTAGAAAGTTGCTCGATCTGTGGCACGAGGATGTCCGAGCTGCCTCGGACCAACTGGTTAGGGTCCCGTATGGGGAGGTGTAAATTCGATTCGCTTGCTCATATAGAGTGAGGGACTGCCGAAGGGAAGTTATTAGGACCGAAATCTATTTTTTCCCGACAACTGTCGCATAGATCCCATTCGCCGTAGAAAAGAACCGCTCCGCACGCTTCACACCGAGTTTCTGAACCTTCCATCATCCCATCCTTATTTTAGACTTACTCATTTGCTTTGCTCTTCTTAACAAAAGATAGTTGAAAAAAGTTCCTTACCCGGGACGTGAGAGTCAAAACGCGGTAGGGGATGGCCTATGGGTCAGTTCGAGGGGATTTCACTCCCTGACCCAAGCTGGACCGGAATGGATGAGAAAAGAGTACTGTGGAGCAGGTATTCAATGTAAACCCCGCCGCTTGAGGCGGGCACAAAGCCGGTAGGGTTTCCAAAGGGGAGAAGCGGCAGCTCTCCCCTTTGGTCGAACACGGGGATTCAAACCCAGTGTTCGATATGACTGGATTGTCCCCATCTACCGTCCCGCGAAGGTCGATAGAGTTAGAGTTTTCCTTGAGATTTTGGTGGAGGCGATCTCTATTGCGAATGCTCAGGCCGCCAGGCAAATGCCCGGCTTTCGATTCGGGCGATGACTCCGTGTTCCAAAATGAGCATTAAAATAACGAAGAGTATGATCCAGGCCAGCACCTGTTCCATGCTAAACTGCTCGAACCAAAAGAAGAACATGTACCCTATGCCGAACTTGATGCCGAAGGTCTCCGCCAAGGCCACAATCTTCCATGCCATACCAAATGCAAAGCGGAAGGCAGAAAAAATATAGGGCATGAGCTGCGGGATGTATACCTTCCGAATAAGCATGCCTTTTTTCGCCTTAAACGACTTTGCCATGTCGACCAGGGACTTATCCATGGCCTTGGCCCCTTCGTACATATTGACCGCCACGAAGGGAGTGACCACCGCCATGACGGCGACCAGGCTCCCTACCTCACTATAACCAAACCAGAGCACGGCGAGGAAGACCATGAGTATGGTGGGCATGGTGAGCGCTAGCGGAATTAAGGCCAGAAGAGAGCTCTCGAAGACCTTGCGAAGCCCCATAGTCAGGCCTATCCCGATACCTGCCACCATGGCTGCGGCAAAGGTGACAGCGATACGGAACAGGGTGATTCCTATGTGGAAATAGGCTGAGTGACCTTCAGGCCCTAGTGAGACCAGATTGGAGGCGATGGTTTTGCCAATTAACACCGGTCCAGGCAAAACCTCGGTATCATTCATCCACAAGGCCGCTACCCACCAGATGGAGACCAATACAAGGATCGAGCTTACTCTCAGGCCGACATTAACTTTTACTCGAGACTTCACTTATACCCTTGCGCCTCCAACTCGCTAAAAAACTCTCTGACCAAGTCCTTCTCCAGATCGAAAAGCCTGGGGTCTTCAGGCTTTCGCGGCCTCGGAACATCGATACGGACACGCTTGAAAATCCGGGCAGGCTTCGTGTTCATCATGTAAATCTGATCGGAAAGGAAAACGGCCTCCCTCAGGTCATGGGTCACAAACAGGATCGTGGTCTTGGCCCTTTGCAAGATCTCCATCAGGTCGAGCCGCATCTTCCTTGCGGTGATTTCGTCTAGATGGCTGAAGGGCTCGTCCATCAGCAAGACATCAGGTTCGATGGCGAGCGCGCGGGTGATGGCAACCCTTTGCTGCATACCGCCCGATAGATTCAAGGGATAGTTTCGCTCCTGACCCCCAAGCCCTACCATCTCCAGGTATTTTGTGACCAGCTCATGCCATCTCTCCCGGGGGATGTTTTGCGCCTCGAGGGCAAATTGAATGTTATCCTTGACGGTCAACCAGTTGAGTAGCCTCGGGCTCTGGAAGACATAACCTATGTGGGCTGCTGAATTGGAGGTGCCCGCTTTGGGAAAAACTTTGAGCGAGCCGCTTTCATGGGTCTCGATGCCGGCGATAATATTTAACAGGGTGGATTTTCCGCAACCCGATGGGCCGACGATGCTGGCAAAATTTCCCGCTTCCACGTCCAGGCTTATGGAGTCTAGGACAGTAAATTCCTCTCCACTTCCTGGCGCGGGGAATTTCTTTGTCAGATTGTTTACAGAAACGACTGTGGAAGCCACCGCACCATCCTCAGGCTGCCAGCTGATGTCTCCAGGCAAAGGTCTTCCGCTCCCAGATGCGGAACACGAAGAGATCGATGAGCACCATCACAATCATGAAGCTTATTCCCCAGGCAAGCATCATATCAACCCGGGTATCCTCGAAATAGTAGATAAGTTTTTGGCCAACCCCGCTGCCCACGGCAAACGCCTCACCGACAAGGGCGATCTTCCATGACAAGGATAGGGCTATCCGCATAGACGAAAAGAGATACGGCATAAGCTGGGGAATAAGCACCTTTCGCAGCGTAAGGTATCGCTTGGCCTTATAGACCCGTGCCATATTGATAAGGTCCTTTTCTATCGCCTTGGTGCCCTCCCAGACGTTCATCGCAACAAACGGGAAGACGATCAGGAAGATAGTAAGGACTGGACCGATATCCGATAGGCCAAACCACAAGACGGAAAGAAACGCCCAGCAAATTGCCGGAAACGTCAACAGGACCATGATCCAGCTGTCTAAAAAGGCCTCGACGTTGCGCTGGAGTCCCATGGAAAGGCCAATTGCCGTCCCGATAAGCATGGAAATGATAAGGCCCGTGAAGATCCTGGAAAGGGTCTGCCAGACGACAATATAGGAGGCCGGATCACCATAAACCTCGATTACGCGATCCAACAGCACCAATGGGCCGGGCAAAAAGATCGGCAGAAAAAGGAGGGAGACCCCTTTCCAAAGGAGTATGCTGGCGACAATGGTCAATAACCCCGGTAAATAACCAGGCTTGAGTAGCTTTATTTTCACCTTTTGCCTATTTCAGGATCAGCGCAACTTTTTCCTTAGAGGGTATTTTCGTAAGTACACCGCGCTTACTGGCCATCTCGAGGAACTTCCACTGGGAATCGATCACCTCTTGATCCCACTTGGCTAACCAAATCTTCTTCTCCTTTAGCCATCTTTTGTAGGTCGCTGCCTCAGCTGGGGTCTTTACCGCCGCTAGCGTTCCGTGCTTCTTAATGGCCTCGTCCGCGTTAGTCCTAAGCCATATCATTGACTCTTGCACTGCTGCCGCGTAATTTTTAGCCCTCTCGGGGTCTTCATCGACCCAGTTCCTCCAGCAGACCAAGGGCGCAGACCAGACTATTGGATACCCGGTCTTTTTCTTCCAGTAATCATTTGGGACAAAGATGGACCGGTATTTATCCGGTTGCGATGCCGCTCGAATTGTAATGGAGCTGATGTTGAACATAGAATCGACATCTCCCCTGTCCAGGAGCTTGATCAAGGCCGGAGCTGCTGCCTGCTTAAACTCCGTATCCTTCAGGACATCCATCTCGAACGCGTCCATAATTGTGGCCCTCGTCGCCTTGAATGCGCCTGCACCTGTGGACCAGCTCGCGAACTTTTTCCCGCGCAGATCTTTGATTGACTTGAAGGGGGAGTCCTTCAGTACGAAGACCTCCTGCATTACGGTAAGTCCGCCTCCAACAATGACCCAGTCCAAACCCTTGTTTATCCTTGCGATAGCGGCTGTACCCGCGTAGGTCGCACAAGGAACTTCTTTGGAAGGAAGGCCAGCCATGTGAGCCTTGAATGCCACTGGGTTAGGTATGAGATTGATTCCATGTTTACTGAAAACCCCTGCATCCTTTGCTCCCAAATAACTGAGGATGAAGACGCTGTTTCGAGGCACCGTTGTCTTGACGTCTTTCAACTGAGCCATCGCGGGAGCGGACACGAAGATGGCAAGGATCGACCCGAGAACTATGAAAATTATTGCCTTTTTCATTTTACTCCTCCTTAAATTTATTCCTCTGTTTATATAATACCTCTCCTTATTAGGTGGACCCATCTAGACCAAGGGGGCATACTAGTTCCGACTTTATCCTTTGTCAACCCTTCCCTTGCATTTCTTGGGTTCACGGGTGTATGGAGGCCAAGAGGGTAGGGGGAGCACAATACATGGGGGTCGTAGGAGGAATGATTGGCAAGGCAACCCCTTTCATAGAAGGTATAAATAAGGTTACGGCCGAGTCCGCTTATCTCGAGGATATTCATTTGCGGGGGATGTTGTATGCGAAAATTTTGCGCAGCCCCCTCCCACATGCCAAGATTGTACATATAGAGACCGAAAAAGCAAAGAGCTTACCGGGGGTGAGATCGGTCATCACGGCCCGGGATACACCTGGGATTAAATTCAGCTTCATCTCTGAACTTGCCGATAAGGAACCGCTTTGTGAAGACAAAGTCCGCTATATAGGCGATGAAGTGGCTGCCGTTGCCGCCATCGATGAGTATACCGCTTGGGAGGCGTTGGATCTCATCAAGGTGGAATATGAGGCCTTGCCCGCTGTCTTCAACCCTGAAGAGGCCCTCGGGCAGGGGGGTCCCAAGGTACATGAAAAGGGCAATATAGCCTATGAGCTCCATAAGCTATCGGGGGACGTAGAAAAGGGCTTCTCCGAGGCTGATTATCTGTTTGAGGAAGAATATTGGACCTCAAAACAGGCCCACTGCATTTTAGAAACCCGAGGTTGCATCGCCCACTTTGACCGGACGGGACACCTTACGGTTTGGCATCAGACGCAAAACCCGCATCCGCTGCGCGAGGAAATAGCCCGGGCTTTGGGGATTCCCGCAGGAAGGATTCGAGTCATTCAGCCGGAAGTAGGTGGGGGGTTTGGTGGAAGACTGGTGATGAATGTCATGGTACCTATCGCTGCAATTTTGTCTCAGAGAACTGGAAAACCAGTAAGGATCGTCAATACCAGAGAAGAGGAGTTTCAGTGTGCAGGGACTCGATACCCTTACCGCTTTCATTTGAAGATTGGAGTGATGAAGGATGGAAAGATCAGGGCAAAACAGCTCGACGTGATCGGAGACAATGGGGCCTATAATGACAAAGGTCCCTCGACAGTAAACTTCATCGCCTCCAGTTTTTTCACATCCTACGACCTGCACTTGCCAGCGAAAAAATATGACGCCAGGCTTGTCTATACCAATAAGGAGCCAGGTGCCGCTTTTCGAGGGTTTGGCCATGCCGAGGAGAGGTTCGCCTTTGAATCGGCCCTGGATAGCATAGCCGATAAACTTGGGATGGACCCTGCAGAACTGCGGTTAAAAAACATGAAAAGAGAGAGTGACAGGGTATGCGTCAAAACGGCAATTGAAAGGTCGGGATGGAAGGAGAAGAGGTCTCAGCGAACAAAAAAAATCGGCATAGGAATGGCGGTTCTATCAGAAACAGGAGGGGGACTCCGTTACTACGGATATAACTCCACCGAAGCAATAGTGAAGATAGACAGAGATGGTTCCGTAACCTTGATTGCCCCAGCGGCGGATACTGGAACTGGAACAAGGACTGTCATGGCCCAGATAGCCGCTCAGGAGCTGGGGATTTCTCTGGAGCGCATTAAGATTTTGAGCAACGACACGGACATTATCCCGTACGATTTGGGGGCCTGGGCGAGCAGGACAACCTACGTGTGTGGAAACGCGGTCAAGGCCGCCTCTGTCGATGCGAAGAACAAGCTATTGAATATCGCTTCAAAGATGCTCAGGGAGAGCCCCGATAGATTAGAGAC
>JACZXR010000483.1 GCA_022571535.1 Deltaproteobacteria bacterium
TCGATTGGTCATGAAAGAATGGACTCCGGAAAAGGTTATTGAGGAGATCAGTGCCTCAGGTCTTAGGGGGCGAGGCGGAGCGGGGTTCCCGACTGGAAGGAAATGGAGTTTTGTGCCGAAAGACAGCCCGAAACCAAAATATCTTGTCTGCAATGCTGATGAAAGTGAACCGGGCACTTTCAAGGATCGAGTCTTGATCGAGAGAGATCCCCACGCGATCATCGAAGGGACCATCCTTGCCTCCTACGCCATTCAATCTCATTTAGCTTTCATCTATATCCGCGGAGAGTTTGTCTTTGGGGCTAAAGTGCTGGAAAAGGCCCTCGAGGAGGCCAGGCAAGCCGGTTATATAGGCAAGAACATCCTTGAGTCTGGATATGACCTGGAGCTTATCATCCACAGGGGAGCCGGTGCTTACATCTGTGGGGAAGAAACAGCGCTGCTCTCATCGCTGGAAGGAAAAAAGGGTTGGCCTAAGGTAAAGCCTCCTTTCCCTGCCACCCATGGACTCTTCGGTTGTCCAACCGTGGTGAATAACGTAGAGACCCTGGCCGCACTCCCCTGGATCATAGATCAGGGTGCCGCTAAATACGCCGCCTTGGGAACGGAGAAAAGCAAGGGAACGAAACTCTTCAGCGTTTGTGGCCAGATCCAAAAGCCGGGAGTCTATGAAGTAGAGATGGGTTATCCTCTCAAGCGATTTTTAGAAGAGGATTGTGGAGGCGCCCACCAGGGAAGAAGGCTGAAAGGCGTCATCCCGGGCGGGTCATCGGTCCCGATACTGCGCTGGGATGAAATTGAAGAGGTCCGACTGGACTATGAGTCGCTCCAGGCAGCCGGGAGTTTCCTGGGATCAGGCGGGATGATCATCATCGACGATTCCACCTGTATGGTCAAGGCCGCTTGCAATATCGCCCACTTTTACGCCCACGAGTCGTGCGGCCAGTGCACGCCGTGCCGTGAGGGATGCCACTGGCTGCAAAAAATCTTCTGGCGCATCGAGAATGGTCAGGGAGATGAGAAGGACTTGGATTTAGTCGCGAACGTCAGCAGGCACATTATGGGTAACACCATTTGCCCCTTAGGGGACGCGGCCGCTATGCCTGCAGCGGCCTTCATTGAGAAATTTCGGGACGAATTCGAATACCATATCGTCCATAAGAAATGTATGGTTTAGTTTATGGCTGTCAGCTTTCAGTCAAAAAACCGGATGCTGACTATTAGCGGCTGATTGCTATTTAAAAACATGGACGCGGTTAAAATAACAATCGACGGAAAAGAAATAGAAACAGCCAGGGAAAAGACCATCATCGAGGCGGCCGCCGATGCAGGCATTTCCATCCCCTATTACTGTTACCACCCTAAACTCTCCATCGCGGGCAATTGTCGGATGTGCCTGGTGGAAATAGAGAAGATGCCTAAACTCCAGATTGCCTGCAACAGCAAGGTGAACGAGGGAATGGTCGTGAAGACTCATAGCCCGCAGGTGCTGGAGGCACGCAAGGCAATCATGGAGTTTCTTCTCATCAACCATCCTCTGGACTGCCCGATCTGTGACCAGGCAGGGGAATGCCAGCTGCAGAATTACTACATGGAACATAGCCTCATGGAAAGCCACTTCCTCGAACGCAAGGAGCACGATCGCAAGCGAGAGGCATTTGGTCCACATGTGCTCTTTGATGCCGAGCGCTGCATCAAGTGCACTCGTTGTGTCCGTTTTCTTGAAGAGGTTACCCGGTCAGACGAGCTGACTGTCGCCAACCGGGGTGATCGTTCTACCATTACCCTGTTCCCAGGAAAAATTTTAGACAATCCTCTCTCCGCAAATGTGAACGATATTTGCCCGGTAGGGGCGCTGACGGACCGCGACTTTCGCTTCAAGGTGCGGGTCTGGTACCTGAAAACCACTCCCTCTATTTGTCCAGGCTGCAGCACGGGTTGCAACATTACGATTGGCAGCCATCAGAACCGCATTGCTCGGTTTAGGCCTAGAATCAACGAATCGGTTAACAGCCATTGGATCTGTGACGAGGGGAGATACTCTTTCCATCCCCTTACCGAAGGTGAGCGTCTAACCACCCCTTTGATCCGCCAGGAGGGAGGCCTGGCGCCATCCGACTGGGAGACAGCCCTCGAGATCACCCTCTCCGGTCTCCGCTCCGCCACCCCGTTGGCAGGACTCATTTCAGGGCGCAATACCAACGAAGAGGCCTTTTTATTTGCCAGGCTCATGAAAATGGTTTCTCCACAAGCGGCCCTGGAGGTCTTTTATCAAGAAAGGGACCTGACCGAAGTTGCCAAGATTCTGATGAGCCCGGACCGCTCGCCCAATTTCCGTGGCGTCAGAGAAATGGGGGTAGATTCCAACGGAGATATCGATTCCTGGATTCAGCGATTGATTGAAGGAAAATTCAGAGCCGCCTTTATCGTAGGGGAGGATCTATCGCCTTTAGTGCCTGATGAGGAAAAAATAAAGCTGGCCTTGGAAAAACTCTCGTTTCTAGTCGTTCAAGATACCCACCTTACCCCTGTGGCTAGGCTAGCCCACGTGGTTCTTCCTTCTACGAACTTTGCAGAAAAGGAAGGGACCTACACGAATCGGAAAGGAAGAGTACAGAAACTAAATCCCGCCTTGGTCCCACCGGGAGGAACGCTTCAAGACTGGGAAATTTTCAGCCGCCTACTGGAGAAGGCCGGAGAGAAGATGTCATCGCCGAGGCCGCCTAAAATCTTTCACCAAATATCCGTAGAGGTCCCTAGATACAAGGG
>JACZXR010000484.1 GCA_022571535.1 Deltaproteobacteria bacterium
GAAGTGCCTAACCGACTACATAGAGAAGTTAAGGATCGAGACCGAGTTTGATCCGGTTGGGTTTGGAATGTGAGAAAGTCGGATAGAGATGCAGGACTCAAAAAAGTGGGTGCAGTGACTTCGTAGTCAGGAATGGGACCGTTGACTGTCTTGGATACGGATGTTCTCGTCGATCACTTTCGGGGTGTTAAGGAAGCAACGTCCTATATTGAGAGTTTACGGGTGGGACAACGTTCTACTACCGATATCACGGTATGGAGCTTTTCAAGGGGGCGGCCAATCAGGAGGAACTGTCGCTCATCGATCGGTTCCTCAATCGAAGTCGTTTCGTTGTCCTTCCGGTGTCAGAATCCGCTTCGCGTCAAGCCGTACAAATTCTGAAGCGCTATGCTCTATCCCATGGGTTGGGCATCCCTGATGCCCTTATAGCCGCCATTGTCCTTGAGGCAGACAGCGCTTTAGTCACAGGTAACATGCGTCACTTTGACTTTATCGATCACTTGACAGCAATCAGGCCTCCTTATCGACCCTAAAGTATGACTTTATAATTTAACCAGAAGCCTTTGATTTCAGTGTAGTTGTTACGTGGCGTTCCACTGGGCTGAGTTAAAACGCCAAGAAGTTTACGTTTCCTTAAGGAGAGCCTCTTCAGAAAACTCTTCATTGCCTGAACCGGTATGCGGCAGAGGAGTCACGGAACAAAGTGCTTTGGCTACAGGATTTTAAATAAGCCGTCCTTCTTTAACTTCCATGACTGTGTTCGGAAAACAGTAGACTGGTTTCCAGGTTCCGTGAGGGTCTAGATATTTCGGTTTTTTCTGTGGGCATCTTGCCTATGTAGGTTAAGGAGCATAAAAAGAAAGTGAAATATCCTCTAAATCGGTGGGGGTAGGGTTTATTGGCCCTCATTTGGCAGAGACACTTTTAGGAAGCGGAGATGAAGTTTGTATTATTGATGATCTCTCGACGGGTGGAATAGAAAATATCAAACATCCGAAGGGTCGGAAGGCGTGAGCACGTAAGGGGTTAGGGGAGGCGGTAAAGGAATAAATCCCCATTGACGGATCGAGCTGTAGGACTTTCAACATGTAATTCATAACGCGTGGGTAATGGCCATTGGTGATGATGATATGCGGTCGGTGGCTGAGAAATGATGTGCTTTCCATGCCCTTACCTGCATGGAGAAGTAGAGCTTAGCTCTGAGCGAGAGCAGCATATTGCTGAGACTCATCCCGATCTCCTTCCTACACATCGCGATCGAATCGCTGACACGCTGGCTAACCCTGACGAAGTAAGGAGAAGTCCGCGTTTTGGTAACGCTCGGCTATTTTCTAGGTGGTTTGATGCGGTGCGAGGCGGAAAGCATGTTGTGGTTGTTGTGGTGTTGGACGACAGACCGCATGGTCACAACTGGATTGTGACAGCATATATCTCCAGGAGATTGGCGGAAGGAGAAGTTGAATGGAAGCGAAACTGACCTTCAAGTATGACCGTAGGGGGGATATCCTTTACATTAACAGGTGTCTGCCTTATCCGGAGCAGGAGTCCGAAGAGTTGGGTGATGATGTAATAGCCAGGCTCAACCCAACTACTGGTGAAGTCGAGAACTTTGAAATACTTTTTTTCTCGACCCGTCTCTTGCGCAGTGATCTATTTGAATTGCCGGTTACTGCGAACTGGCGTTTGGCGGTGAAGGGGTAATGGGAGTCACCCTCGGGATAGATCGGATACTGGAGATTGCCCGCAGTCTTGCTTCATAATAAGTTTCCATGGCTGTAATGATTCTGCGGGCAGCTTGCCCATGTAGGATTAGGATAAGGAGCATAAACAGAAAATGAGATATCTAGTTACTGGGGGCTCGGGTTTTATCGGGTCTCATCTGGCTGAGGCCATTTTGGAAAGTGGGGATCAGGTCTGAATTATTGATGATCTTTCGGGCGGGGAGATAGAGAAAATCGGGCATCGGAAAGGGTGATGACGTGTGTGAGTACAAGAGGACGTGAGGCGTAAACGCGTCAGGTTCCTAAGACTTCCTTATGAGTCCCGACGGCTGTGATAATGATATCCATTTTCCATCGAATGTAAGTTGCCCGATAGTTCATGGTGATGCTAAATGCCCACTGGTCCGTGCCCTTGAGTTTCTCGTTTCTCAACCCTGGATAGGAAGGATTAGTGGTCAGTCTCTCAAGCTGCTCCCAGAATTTTATCCTGACTTCTCTGGGGAGATGATTCAGTCTCTTGAGGACCGAATCAGGGATAACTATGTTAGTCGCCAAAGTGTTTCCGGGCCTCTTTCACAGATTTAAAGACCTTCACCTTTCCCTTTGAGATGTCTTTTTTCGATTGGGCAAGCTGATCCTGCCATTCCTTGGTCCAGAACCAGGTCTGCGTTCTGGGAATCTCTACGACTGGGCGAATCACAATTTCTTCTCCCCTTGCGACAACCTCCACGCGCTCTCCGACGTTCAGCGGTATCTTCTCTCTGACATCCTCTGGGATTGTAACCTGAAACTTTTCCCTGACTTTGACTGTGGTTCCCATAGTTTACTCTCCTATAGTATTACTGAGTTACTGTAGGATAATACTGGCACGGTTCCTGTTTGTCAACAAGTCAACAAAGCGAGAGAGGCCCAGCTTGCTCCGGTTTAGCGCATGCGGACGTAGCAGCCTGGATTGAGGTGAACTCTTGAGGGGGTGAAGCATGAAGAACGGCAGGTTATTTTTCGATGCGCTCCGCGGGCGGATTGCCCGCGTGCAGGAGGGAGGATA
>JACZXR010000043.1 GCA_022571535.1 Deltaproteobacteria bacterium
GGATCGGGATCAAAATGCCGGCAACTGTTATCCTAAGCTGCTCAACACCAGAAATGCCTCGATTATTTTTTCGGATCGGGGTTAATGGTCCCCTGGATAAATAGGATGCAAAATTACAACGCCTTGACAGTTTTAAACGACCGATGCTAGCATCGGCGCCCAAACCGGCAACCTATCAAAGAAAGGGACACAAGTGAGAATTTATAACTTCGACCTTCTCTCCTATCCGCAGGTACCAACCGATGCGCCAGGGACGCCGGTTCCGAGCAGTTACTTTGACCCGATGATCGGGGCTTCCAATTATCAGGAACACCTCTATGAGATGGAATATTGCGAACAGCTCGGCTTTGAAGGCGTCATTTTTAACGAGCATCACTACAGCGCTTACGGAACCATGCCATCGCCTAACCTGATCGCCGCAGCCCTCAGCCAGAGAACCAGTCGTATTAAGATCGGCGTTCTCGGAAACGTTCTGCCGCTGCGTAACCACCCCGTCCGTGTAGCGGAAGAATATGCCATGCTCGACTGCATGTCAGGAGGTCGCCTGATCGCCGGCTTCGTTCGCGGCATACCGGCTGAGTACCTCTGGTACAATGTCGACCCAAAAGAGTCTCGAGGGCGCTTCCAAGAGGCTTACGAGCTGATTATAACCGCTTGGACTAAGCCGGTCTGGAGTTACCACGGCAAATATTTCCATCTCGAAAACTGCGCGATCTGGCCACGGCCCATCCAGCAGCCTCACCCCCAGGTCTGGGTCGCAGCCCGTAGCTCTGAGTCGATCGAGTGGTGCGCGCAGCGCCGTATTCCAATTGCTCAAATTTACCAGACCACCGGCCAGATTGAGGACACCTTTAACTATTACCGAATAGCAGCCGGCAAAGAAGGCTGGGATGCCAGCCCCGAACAGTTCGTCCTGACCCGCCACATCTATGTTGACGAAACAGATGGGAAGGCGCGCAATGTGGCCGAGCCCGCATTGCGCTACTTCTTCTCCCTGCAGAATCGCGGGTTCAACCAGGCAATAACTGAAGAGACCATTCCCCACCACCGGGATCCCAATTTCCAAAGGGAAGGACTGCGCGTTAAAAAAGAACTCTACACAGACAGGTCGTTTAGCTATTTCCGAGAAGGAAATCGGGAAAGGATTGATTTCTCACTGCTCAGCTGGGAGGATCTGGACAAGGCAGGCTATATACTCGCTGGAAGCCCAGACACGGTGGCCCGCAAACTAAATGAGCAAATGAGCCAGATCGGCGCCGATCACTTCATGGGTATGTTCCACATCGGCAATCTCCCTCATCGCAAGGTCATTGCCTCTCTGGACCTCTTTCAAAAAGAGGTCATGCCGCAGTTGGACGGCGCCAAGCGCTCCGCCGCAGCCAATTAAGAACCATTACTCGCTGCTGCCTCAAGGGGTGAGCAAGGCGTCTTCTTCATTATTGGCAGGCAGAACGATCCAGAGTTTCATCAAATTGTCCTTAATTGAAATACTTAGCCGCCCGATGTGATTGATTAGCGTATTCCGACTGGCTCAGGGAGAGACCAGATTAGGTTAGTGTGGCACACTTTCTGCAAGGCGCGGCTACATATTACTTTGAGCTTCTCGGCAACGCCTAACCGTGTCTTCTCTCTTTCCAAGCCGGGCGAGGGCCACCGTCAAATTCTTTTGGGCTAAATCATAGCCAAGACGTAGCGCTTGGCAGAAGTGCTCAGTTGCTCCTGTCAGCTTACCCTCCCTAAGTAAAGCTACGCCTAGGTCATTGTGGGCCTGTGCATAAGCAGGATCGATTCGCAGCGCCTGTCGGTAATGTTTAATCGCCTCTCCTAGCTCACCCCGCTTGACCATAGCATTGCCCAGGTTGTTGTGGGCAATCTTTGATTCCCCTACAGCACTAAGGACATGTTTCCATAACCTATCGGTGTCGTGCCAGACCTGAGCCTGATTCCAGGTCAAACCTCCTAACCCAACCACAACTACGACGGCTACCCCATTGATAAAGACGAAAGTTCGCAGGCCGATTCGTCTGCGAACCAAAGGTCGCCAACAGTAGAATATGCCTGCCCCTGCCATTATTGCCCATCCAAGGCAAGCGAGGTAAGTGTACCTATCAGCGGCTATATGATCGCCATTCTGAACAATCCCGATTACCGGCAGCAAAATCACCACATAAGCCAGCCAGGCGGCGAGCAGGCCAGGTAATCGGTGGCGGAGAGCGAACGTGGCCACTATAAATATTAGAACAAGGATATAGTTCCAAATAAATGTCGGCGACCAAGGATTTATCTTGATTGGCAGCTCGTAAAGCGGAGAAAGGTTCAAGGGAGCGACCGTCTTCCAGAGGTAAAAACCTAAGCCGTATCCGGAGATACTCAGCCGGTCGAGGGGACTCACCCAATCCATGGAAGACGACGTACCGAGGGTGTGAAAGAGCGCGGCCAACGCGACGGCAGATGCCACACCAGCTAACAGCACGAACGGGATCTTTTCCGTGTAGACATGACGCGCACTGGCGCTCCACCATCCGACGGGACCCCCTAGCCGTCTGAGAGGATAGACGTCTAGGATCAACAGCACAACAGGAAGGCTTATTGCCATCGCTTTAGACAGAAGCGCACAGGCGAACAGGACAACCGACACCCAATACCATCTTGCACCACGCCCCACTCGATCAACTGCCCTAAGGTATGCAAAGATTGTAAGGACGTAGAAGAGCCCGGAAAGTACGTCTCGTCTCTCCGTTATCCAAGCCACCGACTCAACCCGAAGGGGATGCACCGCAAAGAAGAGCGCAGCAAACGCTGCACCAGCCCACAGAGCCTTGTCTTCTCCACCACTCCCGGTGGCAAGGCGCAATAGCTGAATTGTCAGGAAATAGAAGGCTACCGCGGTCGCCACGTGTAAAAGAACATTGCTCAAGTGGTAGCCCGCAGGGTCCATCCCCCAAAGGAGGTAGTCCAGCCCAAGGGTCATCCAGGTCAGGGGAGTGTAATGACCCCAAAACGGCGTGAACATCCACCTCAACTCATCCAATCCTAGCCCTCGGTAGTGCGGGTTTAAAAGAAAATTCTTTGTCGTCAAAATCCACGAATCCATTCTGCAGTGCGGGGAGGAAAGCAACACCGGTCAGCAGAGCTACGATAACCGGTACGAGCCAACAAGCTGGCGCTAATTTTGTTCCATTGGCTATTGCGGAGACCTGGACAGGTCTTGGCCTTTCCCTCCCTTCGATTTCTTGTGTGTGGACTTCACAAGGACCTCATCTACTTCTATGAGCTTAATAATCCAAACCGCCCCAAATTAGCCACTCGATGATATGCCTGCGGCTTAGCCACAAGCTGTTGAATAGCAAATATCTAACTTCGATGAGGCTTCTGTCCCGACTAGCCGAGTGATCCCTGCCTCTAAACGCTCGGGACGCGTGCCAAAGATAACCAGCAATGTCATAGGATTACGACAGCCTCGGCAAGTAGGAGGATCATTGCGACCACCCCGGCAAGACAGCAAATTCCAAGAGCAACCATAACTAACGATGATTGGCGCAAAAATTATGCCTAGTGTCGGCTAATTCCCCGGGAGGGGCTAGGAGTGTAATTTCGGCGGATTCTAATATTTAAGCACGTGAAAAACCCATGCCGGTAAGAACACCGATGGCCAAGATTGTACTAATGTGACTTTTTTCGTCATTTTTGTCCCTTAAGTTACAAATTATACATTGACAATCGCGGAGCGATGGGATCGAGGCTTCACCCTGAAAGCCCTATGACTTGGTGGTCTAAGGGGCAGTTGTTTGTGGTGACTCCACGAGCAGGTACCAGCCCGCGTTCGAGAGCCACAGGTAGCTATCGAAGAGTGTGTGAGCTGGACCCGGAGCAATATTCTGGAGGGAGAAACTATGCGATTAAGGAGGTCAGCTTCTTAGGATGAAGGTAATACAACATCCCACTACGAAAAGGGGTCGATTGCTGAACGGAAATAGCCGGTATTTCCTATCATTTAGTCGCCGATGCCCGTAACCTTCACGCTTGCGTGTTTGGACTTGTATCTACGGTTGAGATGGATCAACACGCCTGTGAGTCCTTCGATAATATAGGCATTGGCAGCTGGTCCAGCATCAAAGGCCCTTGCCCCAAGCTTTTGAATAAACCCCATCACTCGCTCTTTGGCGTCTTTACTGTCCCCGCAGACCAACACATCACCCAGAGGGGCATCGGGTTCCTGCAGATCGCCTGCCGAGATATTATGGAGGGCACCCACCACGGGAGTTTCGGTGCCCAAAATTTCCTGCGCCTCCAAGAGGGCAGAACCAGCGGGCGGGATAAAGGGCTTCCCTTTTTTCAAGGGGACAACCGCGTCGATTACAATTTTTTTCCCGATCTGATCCCTCAGCTCAGTGACCATCTTGCTGTGGCCTTCATAAGGGACTGCAATGACTACTAATTCCGCCTCCCGGACCGCTTCCTGATTGCCTTTTCCCTCGATGCCTTCTTTACCCGACGCTTTTCTGATCGATTCAACGACTGTTCTGGCCTTTTCCGGGTCGCGCGAGCCTATGATGACTTTTATTCCGGGGGCCGCAAGCCGCACCGCAAGCCCTTGCCCTAGGTTCCCGGTTCCTCCTACGATGGCGATTGAGACGTCTTTTTCGAGTTCCATGGTTTTAGAATTTGCGGAATAGATCCTCTTCCTCGGGGCGGAGAAGCTCCCTTGCCGAGCCTTTTTCTAACTCTACGTCACAGCCACGCACCAGAACAACCGGCACACGATTCCTCTTCCCCATGATCAGGCTGGCCGCTGAGGCTATCTCATCGGCAACCGCCGTCACTGCCGCCCTGAGTTCATAGTTATAACCATCGTTCTTGCCACGGTCATCTCTCAACGGTTTAAGGCCGGCAACCCCAAGGGCCACGTCGGTGGTCCCCAGCCGCCAGGGACGGCCGAAGCTGTCGCTGACAATCACCCCGGTGGCCACTCCACTGAGCTGTCTGACCTCTTCTCTGATCTCCTCTGCTGAACGGTCAGGCTCTTGGGGCAATAGCGCCACATGACCCAGTCCCACGTTGGAAAGATCCACACCGGCATTGGCGCAGATAAAGCCGTGATGGGTCTCCACGATGATGGTTCCTCCTCCCATCTTGATGATCCGGCGGCTCTCCCCAAGGATTACCTCCAGCAAACGCGGATCCTTATTCAGAGGACCTGATAGTTCCACGGCCTGTGCCGAAGGCTCGATCTCATCCAGGCGGGAGACTCGGCCCTCTGCCTTGGAGACGATCTTATGGGCCACCACCAAGATGTCACCCTCAACCAGAGAAATGCCGAGACGGGAGCAGGCTTGATGGATGAGCTGGCCGACCGAGTTGCCTCGAACCACCTCCCCCAGGCCCTCGAGGCCCGTGAGCTCCAACCGTCTCATAACCCTTCACTGGAACGGGTAACTATCCAGGGTTGTGCCGCACTCATGCGAAGAAGCCTGCTATAGGTCTCGCTCCCTCCTCCTGCCAAAAGAAACCGCTCGAGATCCTCAGGAGTATCGATATCGAGGGCAATCCTTTCATTCTCCAATACCCGTGACGAGAGCCCCTTAGCAGCTACCTCGCTTAAGTGATAGGAAAAGCTGTCATACCCGAAGCGGAGTTGGATAACGTCGGGAGGGAAAAGTAACAGAGCGTTGGTCCCCATTCGATCGTGGGATGGCACCACCAGCGCAAGAGGGGAGACGGAAATCTCCGATGAGACCTGCTCAAGGACGAATTCGATATCATCGGAGCGTAGCAGGGGAATGTCTCCAGGGACCACCAGGGCGGCCTGAACACCGCACTCCTTCATCTCTGCAAGGGCCAGGGCCACGGCCTCGGTCTCTCCCCTTTCCTCGTGTTCTCGGACCACCCTGGCGCCTAGAGACGAAGCCAGTTGAGCAACCCTCGTATCCGCTGTAACCACAAAAACCGCTTCGATTCCGCGCGCCAAGATCACCTGTCCCAAGACATCCCGGAGCATCGCCTCTGCCAAGACCTCACGCTCTGCCGCGCTGAGCAGTGAGGCAAGCCTCTGTTTTGCTCCTGTAAAGCCTTTGGCAGGGATCAGGGCTGAGACTCTCATAACAAGGCCAAAAGCTCACGTGCAACACGCCTTCGGTCATCGAGGGACTCCAGGCGTATTGAGGTTGTCACGGTCTGGATGCCCAGGCCTTCGATCTTTCTCATGAGCTCGCTATCCTCAAGAGCAATCAGAATCAAGGTGAGAAAATCACGATAAGCACTTGCCACACCAAAGGCCGACACCTCGATGCCCATGGCGGCCATGAACTTATGCGCGGGTCCACTATAGGGCATCCCCCTAATGATTGGGCTCACGGCGATGATCCGTGCCCTGGTCTCTCTTAACGCGCTCCTTATTCCCGGGACTGTCAAGATTGGACCTATGCTGGTTATAGGATTGCTCGGACAGAGAATGACAGCCGACGCCTCCCGGATCGAATCCAAAACCCCCGGGGCCGGCCGGCACTTCTCCACACCGGTGAAGGTGATCCGATGGACCTCATCCCTCCATCGACCTCTCACAAAATAGTCTTGAAAGGATATTTCCCCGTTGGGGGTCTCGATCCTTGTCTCCACTCTATCGTCGGACATTGGAAGGATGATGGATTCAATACCGAGTCTCTTGCGAATCCGCTCCGTTATCTGAGAGAGCGTTAACCCTTCACGTAAGAGGTTCGAGCGCATAATGTGTGTTGCCAGATCCCGGTCTCCGAGTTTAAACCAGCTCTCGCCTCCAAGTCTCCCCAGCCAATCCAAAACGACAAAGGTATCATCTCTTATGCCCCACCCCTTGGCCGCATCACTTAGCCCTGCCATCGTATAGGTGATCGTGTCGAGATCCGGTGAGATGTGAAGGCCGTGAAAGACAAAATCGTCAGCAGTGTTGCATATGATTACAAGATCCTCAGGTCTGGCTTCTAGATTAAATCCTTGAACTAGCTTTGCACCTCCGGTCCCCCCGGTAAGGAGTACAAGCATGGAGCCTTTAGCTTTCAGGTGTCAGCTTTCAGCTAAAAAGATCAGAACCCAAAGCCGACTTATTCCTAATGTTTAAACTAACACCCCCGAACTCCGTAGGCGTTCTACCTCCTCCTGCTGATCGCTGATGGCTGACGGCTGCACGTTGGCATTCCTTGGGCCAGCTTCGAAGGGTCTTGTAAGTGGTCGACCTCTCTGCCGGAACCCGACCAATTTCCCGGATGAGATCACGAAACTCATACGGCCACAACATCTGTCCCTCCATCGAGCCTGCCAGGCGGGAGATGCTCTCTTCCATCAGTGTCCCACCAAAATCGTTGGCCCCTGACCGGAGGCAAAGCTGGGACATCCCTCGTCCCATCTTGACCCAGGAGACCTGTAAGTTGGCGATGAAATCATTAAGCAGGACCCGAGCTAATGCGTGTACACGGATGTTCTCTTCGGGCGTCGGTCCGGGCCGAGCAAGTCCCTGACGATACAGTTCTGTGTTTTGATGGACAAAGCCCAGAGGGACAAACTCGGTAATGCCGCGAGTCTCTTTCTGGATCTGCCTGAGGAAAAGCATGTGTCTTACCCAGTGACCTCCATTCTCCCTGTGCCCATACATCATCGTCGAGGTCGTGGGGATACCGACGCGGTGGGCGGTTGTGATTACCTCATACCACTGGGCAACGCTCACCTTGTTTTTGGAAAGAACCATGCGGACATCATCGTCCAAGATTTCTGCTGCGGTTCCTGGGATGCTATCGAGGCCTGCATCGCGCAGCATCGTGAGGTAATCCTCCATCGGAAGCCGCGTCAACTCGGTACCGTAAGTAATTTCCATTGGGGAGTAGGCATGAATGTGTATCCTGGGGACTCTTGATTTAATGGCCATCAGCAGATCGCGGTAGTAATAGGGGGACATGCCACGAGGGAGTCCCCCCTGCATGCAGATCTCCGTAGCCCCCAGGTTCCAGGCCTCCTCCGCCCTGCGCCCTACCTCGTCCAGGGAGTAGTCCCAGGCATCGGGCCTATTCGGTCCGGTGCTGAAGGCACAGAACTTGCAGCCTACATAGCAGACATTGGTGAAGTTGATGTTGCGACAGACCACATAGGTGATGACATCACCGACTTTTTTCTGGCGGAGATGGTCCGCAGTTGCCACCAAGGCCGCCAGCTCCATTCCTTCCGCTTCAGACAAGGCAATGCCCTCTTTCTCACCGATTTCATAGCCTGCAACGGCCCTCTCCAGTATCCGTGCCACTTCCGGTTCAATCCGGGGGAGAAGCTCCTCAAGCCTCTCTGTAGGATCATCAAACTCGAAGAGCGTTTCCAATCTGATCATGGGTTCCTCCATTCTTTAACAATCCATCATCACCACACAGCCTTTCCACATAAGGAAAAAGCAAAGGGGGGACGAACTTTTCGCCCTGAAAAATAAACTCGGGATAGATGGGCAGTCGGGCCTTCAAGACAAACCCGGCCTGTGCTGTTTTGTTGCTGAGTATTGCCAGGGTAGGCCACGGGGCCTCAGGATTAATAAAGTCAGGGGTGAGAGGAGAGACCCCTCCCCAATCATTGATACCCGCATCAAGGTAGACTTCGTAACTTTCAGGACTCAGATTGGGGGGTGCCTGGATATTCATTTCTCCGCCCAGGATAAGGCGGGCCAGTGCGATGGTCTTGAGCATCTCTTCCTGGGATGGTTCGGGAGAACCTTGCATAGGAGTCTCCAACTTGGGGCGAAAGTTCTGAATGATGACCTCTTGGATGTGACCATGGCGCTCATGCATCTCACGAATGGCAAATAGAGAGTCGATTCTCTCCCCCCAGTTTTCCCCGATCCCTATGAGGAGTCCTGTCGTGAAGGGGATGCGGAGCTCTCCGGCCTCCTCGATGGTCTTGAGTCGCAACGATGCCTTTTTATCCGGCGCGTTAAAATGAGGACCCGAGGGCAACCCGAGGCGATCGCTGATGCTCTCCAGCATCAGGCCGAGGCTGATGTTGACCTCCTTGAGCCTCCTCAGATCCCTCCGCCCCATGAGCCCCGGGTTGGAGTGTGGGAGGAGCCCTGTCTCTTCGAGCACCACCCCGCACGCTTCGTAGAGGTAGTCGAGAGTGCGCCGAAGGCCCACCTGAGCCAGAAAGTCTCTCATTTCCGGATAGATCGCTTCGGGCTTATCCCCCAAGCTAAGGAGAACCTCTGTGCAACCGAGGAGCTTTCCCTGATGCACAACCCGCAGGACCTCATCGAACGTCATGATCTTGGCACCCGGCTCATCCGGCGCCTTTCGAAAGGTGCAGTAGCCACAGAAATCACGACACAGGTTGGTGAGCGGTATAAATACCTTGGGAGAAAAAGTTACGGTCTTGCCTTTGTAACGGTCACGCAGCTCTGAGGCGACCTCAAGAAGAGCCGTGAGCCCATCTTCCCGGACTGACGAGAGAAAAAGTGCATCGACCTTGCTCAGAGTTTTCCCTTCGCGGCAGTCCTGAAGGATTGTCCCAACTTTCATCTCTGCTTGAATAGCTGATAAGATAAATTAGGTCAACTCCCCTCGCTGAGACACTTTCCAACGCCGATCCGAAGCTGTGCCCAGCCAGCTTCAGACTGGTATGGGCCCCACGACTAGGCCCCTACCAGTTTCTCTTTCAAGGCGGTAAACCTCTGCTCGACACGGATATTTTTAATGGCCATCCAGAGGGCCTTTTTGCTCCCTACTAGGACGACGAGTTCTTTCCCTCGGGTAACAGCGGTGTAGAGAATGCTTCGATGAAGCATGGGATAGTGAGAGGTATGAAGGGGGATCACAACCGCTGGATACTCGCTCCCTTGGCTTTTGTGAATCGATGTGGCATAGGCCAAGCCAATTTGATCGAGCTCATCAAAATCGTAGTCAATCGACTTGCCGTCAAAAGTGACCCTGAGTTTTTCCTCTCCTCTTATTACCTGCTCGATCCGTCCTGGGTCTCCGTTGAACACCCCCTTGTCGTAGTTGTTCCGTAATTGCATGACTTTGTCACCGACCCGAAACAGGCGCTCCCCTCGTCCCACGAATTCTCCAACAGGGTTGATTAGGGATTGCAGTTCTCGATTAAGAAGGACTGTGCCTAAAAAGCCCCGGTTCATTGGGCTCAGGACCTGGACTGTCTGAGGTGACTCACCTGGAAGCCAGCGGGGGATTCGTTCCTTGACCAGCTCTTTCACCA
>JACZXR010000485.1 GCA_022571535.1 Deltaproteobacteria bacterium
GAAGACAAGTGATATTCCGCTCCTGTTTTTACGCCGAGCCGCACGGCAGCGGCGAGGGGAACAAAACGCCATGGAAACTAATCTAATCCCCCTTCTTCCCGCAGCCGAGGTTGCTTTAACGGCCTTGGCCGTCCTGCTCTTGGACCTTTTTCTGAGAGAGAGGGAAAAGGGGATTTTAGCCTGGATCACTATTCTGGGCCTGGGGATCGCCGGGGGAATGACTTTCTTTCTCTGGGATGACCCACAGAGTGCTTTCCAAAACAGCCTGGTCTTGGACAACTTCGGTCTTTTTTTTACCAATCTCCTTATTGGCGCCGCCGTTATCACTGTCCTTTTCTCTGTGCATTACCTGAACGAAACAAACATCCAAAGAGGGGAATACCACGCCCTTATTCTCTTTAGCACCTTTGGAATGGTCCTCATGGTCACCGCCAACGATCTTATCCTCTTTTTCCTTGGCCTCGAGACATTGTCGGTGGCACTCTACGTACTAACCGGGATGTGGCGTGAGAGGAAATCATCCAGTGAGGCAGCGATGAAGTATTTTATAAACGGAGCCTTTGCCTCTGGCTTTCTCCTTTACGGAATAGCCTTGATCTTCGGGGCAACAGGTTCGACGAATCTAGCGCGCATCTCCGCCTCCCTTGCCCAATCCACCACTCAGGGACAGGGGCTGCTCTCCGTCGGGGTCCTTCTTCTTCTTGTCGGCCTCAGCTTTAAGGTCGCTGCAGTGCCTTTTCACTTTTGGGCACCGGATGTCTATGAGGGGGCTCCCACTTCAGTCACCGGCTTCATGGCCGTCGCGGTCAAGGCTGCCGCCTTTGCCGCCTGGACTCGCATCCTGGTGCATCAACTGGCGCCCATGAGCAGCGAGTGGTCCTTTATCCTTTGGACCATGGCGGTTCTAACCATGACAGTAGGCAACGTCCTCGCCATCGCCCAGGCCAGCGTGAAGCGGATGCTTGCCTACTCCAGCATCGCCCACGCTGGATATCTGCTCATCGGGGTCATTGCGGGAGGGGAGGTTGGCGGTTCAGCGCTCCTCTTTTATCTTCTGGCCTATACGCTCATGAGCCTCGGGGCCTTCGGCGTCGTCATGGCACTAAAGGAGGGAGAAAATGATAACGAGCAGTTAACCCACTTTGCCGGACTTGGATTTAGGCGGCCATTTTTAGGAATGACCATGTCGATCTTCATGCTCTCTCTTGCCGGTTTTCCTCCCCTGGGAGGTTTCATTGGAAAATTCTACCTCTTCCGCTCGGCAATTGTCTCCGGTCATACCGACCTTGCCATCATCGGTGTTCTTAACAGTCTTCTCTCCGTGATCTATTATCTCAGGGTCATCGTGATGATGTACATGGAGGAGGGCGGGGTTCAGGGAAAGTCCCTTGCCAGTTCGCCCTATCTTTATGCCGCCATCGCCATTACGGCACTAGGTGTAGTCTATCTTGGGGTCATCCCCGCTCCTGCCCTCGATTTAAGCCGGACCTCGTTCCTCTCGTTAAGATGAGCTGATTCCAGCACCCGTCAAATTCCAAAAAGAGTGCGAGTGTTCATGCTGGTAGTGCGTGCTATCTCTTCCAGGGAAAGGCCCTTGACCTGAGCTATGGTCTCTGCAACCAATCGGACGAAGGCGGGTTCGTTGCGCCTTCCGCGATGAGGGACCGGCGCAAGATAAGGAGCGTCTGTCTCCACAAGGATCCGATCCATCGGGACCTTTCGTGCGACTTCCCTCAGAGCTTGTGCAGCCTTAAAGGTCACGATTCCGGAAAAGGATAGATATAGCCCGAGGTCAAGAAAAACCTTTGCATCCTCAAAATCGCCCGTAAAACAGTGAATGACTCCCCGGACCATGTCCCTTCCCTCGCTTCGAATAAGCCTTGCTACTTCGCGGTGAGCGTCGCGGTCATGCACTATGAGGGGAAGCTTGGTCTCACACGACATATGGATGAACCGGCAAAAGAGCTCCCTCTGGACTTGGCGGGGCGAGTGTTCATAATAAAAATCCAGCCCGGTTTCCCCCACCGCAACAACTTTTGGATCCTGGGTCAGCTCCTTGAGCCAAGTCAAATCCTCCTCACTTACTTGCCGGGCGTCATGGGGATGCATACCGACTGTGGCAAAGAGCCACGGAGATCGCCTGGCCAATTCCAAACCGGCATCATTGGTAGAGAGCTCTCCTGCGCCGCCTACGACAATTATCTTATCTACCCCTGCGCCACGGGCCCGCTCCAGGATCTGATCGATATCTGAGGCAAACTCCTCGGCCTGGATATGGGCATGCGTATCGACCAGCGACACGGTCATTTCGTCTATTTTGTCCATCTTGTTTATTTCGTCTGTCTCGTTCGACGAAATAGACCAAAGGACCCGATAGACGAGATAGACTAGTTAGATTCGATCCTTGGGAACAGGACCTTTGGAGGTCTCACGCGGTGAGCCGGTTGATAGAAAGAACCCCAAGGGATTTCACCTGTTGACGTGTCCTCAGGCATGGCCAAAAGGGAACGAATCTCTCTGGCTGTTTCAGGAAGAAAAGGCGCCAGAAAATTCGATGTCGTGCGCAGTGCCTCCAGAAGGTGGTGTAGGATCTCTCCTACCCTGGTGTGCTTTTCCGGGTCTTTCATTAAGAGAAACGGGGAGGTCTGAACAATGTACTGATTCGTTCGATCCAGGGCAGCCCAAATTGACTCCAGTGCCCGGTGGAAATAGAGCCTCTCCATATGCCGTCGTATCTCCTCCCCTGTCTGAAGGAACATATC
>JACZXR010000486.1 GCA_022571535.1 Deltaproteobacteria bacterium
CCCCCTTCCTCGTAAGAGCCGCGCCCCAGAGCCACGGACGTAAGTCCGTTGTACGGGGTTTACCCCGTACCACAGAACGCCCCGTGCGTAAGCGCGGGGATGAATGTTCCGACCTCCCTGTAAGAGCAGCGCCCCAAAGCCACGGACGTAAGTCCGTTGTACGGGGTTTACCGGGTCTTCTTACTTTCAGGCACAGTCTCTGCCTTGATTTTTCCAACCGTCTCTTCGCTGTGGAATTCGGGAACCTCAAAGTAGTGGGGCCCATCGTAGATCTCTAAAAGCAAGCACCGGGAGTGTGCTCGCGTTGGCCCGTGAGGATTTCCCTTTGGATTCATGTAGAAGGCCCCTGGACGCAGCACCAAGGCTGACTTGGTGTATTCATATTCACCTTCAAGGCAATACATGAATTGATTTGACGCATGCCTGTGCTCGCTCGGCACGCCTGCACCCTCAGGCACCTCCAACAACGATACGCTTGCCCCGGATTCCTTGTTTTCCCACAGCACGTTCACTTTTATGCCGGTTTTTTCGATGAGGAACCATTTGTCCGGATCTGGCCTCGGTATCAATAATTCTTTAGTCAATGGATTTCTCCTTTAGAGGGTTGACTTTTGAGTCTCGACAACGGTACCGAGCGATAGCATCGGTGTCAACAGTTCAACTCTGGTTGACACACATCCCCCACATTGATATAGGGCCTAGTAGCAAGCAGGCAAATAACAGCCTTCCCCAGCTTTGATAAGGCCTCGCGACCTGAGGCCTAACCAGGGACGGAGATCTGTCTCTCGGAGGGGAGTAAATGGATAGAAGGGACTAAGGCCAGCAGCTCTACGATTCTTTGTTGCTAGAGCGTGCTGGTCTTTTTTGTTTCTTTCACGCGGTGCCTGTTAGAACTCTTGAGCTCTCGATGGCCAGGTCTCAAAGGGAATATCATATCCTAATCATTGGTAAGAAGCGTCAGCCTGCAGGGCACAGAAATACCTGCGAGGAGTGGTACCCGACGGTACCCTTCACCTACGGTTCGAGGGAAACTTAAAACCAGGAGGAAATAGTGAACAGGAGAACCTCATACCTTGTTATCGTAATGATTGGGCTTGTATTAATCGTGGGGCTGGTTTTTGGTCTGTGGAAGAGGAAAAGCAACCTCGAGATTGAGAAACTTAAGAGTGAAAACAGCAAGTTGATTACTGAAAAGAGCGCCTTGACTGAAGAAGTAAGCATGCTCACAACTCAGATCAATCAAAGAGATAAAGAGGTCGCGAATCTAAGGCCAAAGGTACAAACCCTGGACAGGTTAAAAGGTGAAAATGACAGGTTGATTACTGAAAAGAGCGCCTTGAGTGAGAAAGTAAGCTTGCTCACAACTCAGATCAATCAAAGAGATAAAGAGGTTGCAAATCTAAGAACCAAGGAACAAGCCCTGGACAGGTTAAAAGAGGAATTAGGGGAGTTAAAGGGTGCAAAAGAAGAATACATGGCAAAACTCGAAGAGGCGGAGAAATATAGGCTCCAACTAGATAAATTAAACCAAGCCAATCGTGAATCGCAGGAACAGATCAATACATTGCTGGAAAAAATCAACAAAGGTAAGGCACATACCCAGCAGCTAGCAACCGAAAGGATCCAACTTACAGATCAGCTCAAGCAAATCAAGAGTGGGGCAGAAGAATTGGCAGAGGCCAAGAATAGAGCTGAGCGAACCATACAAATTCAAAACCAGTTAGTTAAGTCACTGAAGAAGGAAATTGCGGCTGGTCTAGTCAAAATCACGCAACTTTCTGGCCTAACCATGATACGAATAAAAGAAAAAATATTATTCGACTCTGGTCATGCCTTGATCAAGGCCTCAGGCTTAAATGTATTGAAGAAGATCGGTAAAACCCTGGAGAAAATCCGGGACCGGCACATTCAAGTGGAAGGACATACAGATACACGTCCCTTAAGGTGGGAGTTGAGCGAAAAATATCCTACGAACTGGGAACTTTCCACCGCCCGAGCTACAACCATTGTTCGTTATTTAATCGACGAGGTTGGAATCGAGGCGACTCGGCTTTCAGCAGCAGGCTATGCCTTCTACCGACCTATCGCCAGCAACGACACCCCTGAGGGACAACAGGAAAATCGGCGTGTCGAATTTGCTCTGGTCCCTATTGTGGGACAACAAGGTGAGTCGGGTTTGCATAAGTGAATGGACTGACGACTTTTAGATAACTGGGGTCTGGTAATATTAAGACACCCCCGGCTTGCCGCGGGCACATTCCCTTCGGGATTGCAAATTTCAGATTTCAAATTGTAAATCTGAGATTTGAAATTCCGAGCGTAGCGAGGACCAGGCGGCCACCAAGGCACAGGCCCATTGACCGCGCTCGGAAGGGCTCGGCCCGACGGATGCCGGCTTTCAGGGAAATGTCACTCGTCAAGATCCTAATAAACCGACTAATAGTTAACCCCGATCCGAAATTAATCAGTCAAAGAAATCAACCCTGATGAGCATCAGACCGCGACAAATAGCTGTTTCAAGCATGAATCAGCAACTCACCTTTAGTGGTGTTGTAGACCGACGATCAAAATTCCGGCAACTGGTGTCCTAAGCCGCTCAACACCAGAAATGCCTCGATTATTTTTTCGGATCGGGGTTAACCTCTGCCGTTTTTCTATTCGACAGAAATTTCCCGTTTTGCTATTGCTCCCTCGGTGAGCGGCCTAGAATTCGATAGCCTCTCACAACATCGATAAGGTTTAGAGCGAGATCCTGGTCCAAA